>NZ_JACVYG010000045.1:0-89455 GCF_014712245.1 Streptomyces sp. 5-10 | reverse complement strand
GGCCCCCAGGCCCGGGGCCCGCCCCCCGCCCGGGGTCCGCCCCCTTTTGGGCGGGTCGTCCTCCGGGCGGTACGCGGCCGTGCCGGGGGCCGCGTGCTGCCTGCCGTGTGCCGCGCGCGGCCGAGGACGTCAGCCCGCGGCGGTGGGCCGTGGCGGCCGGGTGGGGTGGCGTCGGGGGCCTGCCCGGCCTCGGGTGGGGGCCGGGCGCCTCCCTGGGGCGCGGCCCAGGGAGGCGTCAGCGGCCCGTAGGGGGCGGGGGCGCCGGGGACGAGGCGTCGGGGGAGCCGGACACGGCCGCGGGCTCCTTCGTCGCGGGGCCCTGGCGGCGCAGCAGACGGGCCCAGGGGCCGCGGGCCGCGGTGACCTCGGTGCCGCCCTCCGCGGCCGCCTCGGCCGCCGCCGTGGCGACCGGCAGGATGCCCTCGTCGAGCATCTCCGGCGCCTCCTCGGGCCACAGGCCCAGCGAGTCGCACAGGGTCGGCAGAACGGCCATCGCGGCCGTGGCGTACCCCTCCGCCGAGGGGTGGTAGTTGTCCGGGCCGAACAGCTCCCGCGGATTCGCCGCGAACTCCGGGCCCAGCAGATCGCCCAGCGAGACCGTGCGCCCGCCCTGCTCCACCACCCCGATCGTCTGCGCGGCGGCCAGCTGTCGGCTCAGCCGCCGCGCGATCCAGCGCAGCGGCTGATAGACGGGCTCGATCGTG
The DNA here is from genome assembly GCF_014712245.1 of Streptomyces sp. 5-10. NCBI lineage: Bacteria > Bacillati > Actinomycetota > Actinomycetes > Kitasatosporales > Streptomycetaceae > Streptomyces > Streptomyces sp. 5-10. The sequence goes on along the minus strand of NZ_JACVYG010000045.1, from coordinate 88,751 downwards.
CCGAGGTCGGGACAGGTGCCCACGACCACCTCGCAGCCGCTCTCGCGCAGTCTGCGCACCGCGTCCGACAGCAGCCGCACCGATGTTGCGGGCGGCATCCGCCGGGTGACGTCATTGGCACCGATCATGATCACGCATACGTCGGGGAGCAGGTCCGGATCCTCCAGCACCAGCGTGACCTGGCGCTCCAGATCGCTGGACTGCGCCCCCGGCAGCGCCACGTTCCGCAGGTCCACCGGGCGCTCCGCGACCGCCGCCAGCCCCGAGGCGAGCAGCGCGCCCGGCGTCTGACTAGGGCGGTGGACGCCCTGTCCGGCGGCCGTGGAGTCGCCGAGAAAGGCCAGCCGCAGTGGTGGCTGGCCGGTCCTGCGGGCGAAGGCGAAGCCATATCGGCCGTCCGCGCGCGGAGGCGGATCGTCCGACCCGCCCACGACCCGCTTCGCATGGGACACCTCGGTGAGCAGCAGCACGGCGGTCACCCCGCCCAGCAGCCCGATCCCGCCGCCCCCGTACGCCGCCGCGGCGGCGATCCGCCGCGCCACCCTCGCCCTCGACATCGACATGGGTCCAGCCCACCTCCGTCCGCACGCGCACGCGCTTCCTTCTCCTTTGTACGCCTTGCTAACAACTTGTTGCCCCGCGCAGGCTTCGTCCCAACGCGCCGGTCGGAGGGCGGGGGCGCGCAATAAGCTGGCAGCACGGCCCGCGACGGCGGCCGCCCCGACGCGGAGACCCCGCGGAACCGGACCAGGAGCAGGTGTGCAGTACTACGAATCGATGATTGAGCTGGTCGGCAACACCCCGCTGGTGAAGCTCAACACCGTGACCGAAGGCATCCGGGCGACCGTCCTGGCCAAGGTCGAATACTTCAACCCCGGCGGCTCGGTGAAGGACCGGATCGCGGTCCGGATGATAGAGGCCGCGGAGCGCTCCGGGGAGCTGCGGCCGGGCGGCACCATCGTGGAGCCGACCTCGGGCAACACCGGTGTGGGCCTCGCCATGGTCGCCCAGCGCAAGGGCTACAAGTGCGTCTTCGTCTGCCCGGACAAGGTGTCCACGGACAAGATCAACGTGCTGCGGGCCTACGGCGCCGAGGTCGTGGTCTGCCCCACCGCCGTGGACCCCGAGCACCCCGACTCGTACTACAACGTCTCCGACCGGCTGGTCCGCGAGACGCCGGGCGCCTGGAAGCCCGACCAGTACAGCAACCCGAACAACCCGCTCTCCCACTACGAGACCACCGGCCCCGAGCTGTGGGAGCAGACCGAAGGCAAGATCACCCACTTCGTGGCGGGTGTCGGCACCGGCGGCACGATCTCCGGCACCGGCCGCTATCTGAAGGAGGCCAGCGGGGGCCGGGTCCAGGTGATCGGCGCCGACCCCGAGGGCTCGGTCTACTCCGGCGGCTCCGGCCGCCCGTATCTGATCGAGGGCGTCGGCGAGGACTTCTGGCCGACCGCGTACGACCAGACCGTCGCGGACGAGATCGTCGCCGTCTCCGACAAGGACGCCTTCCAGATGACGCGGCGGCTGGCCAAGGAGGAGGGGCTGCTGGTCGGCGGCTCCTGCGGGATGGCCGTCGTGGGCGCGCTGAAGGTCGCCGAGCGGCTCGGTCCGGACGATGTGGTGGTCGTCCTGCTGCCCGACAGCGGCCGCGGCTATCTGTCCAAGATCTTCAACGATGAGTGGATGGCCGACTACGGCTTCCTCGAGGAGGACGGCCCCTCGGTGCGGGTCGGCGATGTGCTCCAGGGCAAGGAGGGCGGACTGCCCTCGCTGGTCCACATGCACCCGGACGAGACGGTGGGCGAGGCCATCGACGTGCTGCGGGAGTACGGCGTCTCGCAGATGCCGATCGTCAAGCCGGGCGCCGGCCACCCCGATGTGATGGCCGCCGAGGTCATCGGCTCGGTGGTGGAACGCGAGCTGCTGGACGCCCTGTTCGCCAAGCGCGCGGAGCTGACCGACCCGCTGGAGAAGCACATGAGCCCGCCGCTGCCGCACGTCGGCTCCGGTGAGCCGGTCGAGGACCTGATGGCGGTGCTGGGCACGGCGGACGCGGCGATCGTGCTGGTGGAGGGCAAGCCCAAGGGCGTGGTGAGCCGGCAGGACCTGCTGGCGTACCTGGCAGGCGCCCCGAAGTGAGGGTCCGTAAGGGTCCCAACCGCGCTTCGGGCAAGTGGTACGAACGTGTCACGCGCCCGCAGCACAGGGTTAACACAGCTCCGGCAGATTAGTGGGCGTCGGAAGGACGACACCGACACCCGAGATGAGGCGACAGGACCTCCGGAGCGGCTCCCGGACCTCCATGGTCGCCTGGACGCGGAATCCCGGCCCTGACCCGGCCCGCGTCCCCGCGGGGACCGCCGTCGTCCCGCCCTCGGTGCTTGTCACCGGGGTGCGGCGGTCCCCGCGCAGATTTTCCTAGTCCCCGCTCTCCTCCTGCCCGCGGCCTCGGCGGAGCCAGGAGAAGGCCCCCATGGCGTGGACGGCGTTGACGCCGAAGATCCCGGCCCAGGTGATCAGCAGGCCCGGCAGGCCCTCGTTCGCGACGCCGATGGCCGACAGCGGGATGGCCAGCACCAGGGAGACCCCGACGAAGGCGAAGCGCTCGCCGACACCCAGGCCGTGGGCCTGGTCCGCGGGCGCGCCGGTGGCGTACGGGCGGCTGCCGCGGGCCGCCGCCATCTGCTGTTCGGCGAGCTGGCGGCGGACATGGCGGTCCGCCGTATCGTTGAAGCGCTGCTCGACCTTCTCCATGAAGGAGTCGACCAGCTCCGACTCGTACTCCGCACCCAGCTCCTTACGGGTTTGCAGGGCCGCGTCGAGTTCCTTTTTCAGATCCGGGTCACGGGCGTCCATGCTTAAGGACGGTACGGTCGCGGGGACGCTTTGTCGGTAGGGCTAGCACCCGAAACCAGCCCCCCGGAAGACGCGCGGGCCCGAGAAGCACCCCGGCCCGCTGTGGAAGGAGTCAGTTTCGTGACCGCACCTCTCCTCACGTCCCTCGCCGCGCCCGGCGGCGACCGCCCCGACGCCCTGAGCGTCGGCGGCCGCGCGCTCTCGCGCGAGGAACTGCTCGGTGCCGCGGGCGCGGTGGCGGCCCGTATCGCCGGTGCGCCGGTCGTCGCGGTGCGGGCGACCGCGACCCCGGAGACGGTGGTCGCGGTGGTCGGCGCGCTGCTGGCCGGGGTGCCGGTGGTGCCCGTACCGCCGGACTCCGGCCCGGCCGAACGCGACCACATACTGCGGGACTCGGGCGCCGCCCTGCTGCTCACCGGGGAAGCCGTGGACGCCCCGGTCGAGACCGTCCCGGTGGACCTGACCGAGCGCGCGGCGTGGACGAAGCCGGAGCCGGACCCGGAGTCCACGGCGTTCATCCTCTACACCTCGGGCACCACGGGGGCGCCCAAGGGCGCGCTGATCTCCCGGCGGGCGGTGGCCGCCGACCTGGACGGGCTCGCCGCGGCCTGGGCCTGGACCGCGGAGGACACCCTGGTCCACGGGCTGCCGCTGTTCCATGTGCACGGGCTGGTGCTGGGCGTGCTGGGCCCGCTGCGGGTGGGCAGCGGTCTGGTGCACACCGGCAAGCCGACCCCGGCGGCGTACGCGACGGCGGGCGGCAGCCTCTACTTCGGCGTCCCCACCGTCTGGAACCGCGTCGTCCAGGACCCGGACGCCGCCCGCGCCCTCGCCTCCGCCCGGCTGCTGGTCTCCGGCAGCGCCCCGCTGCCCGCCCCGGTCTTCCGCGACCTGGAGCGACTCACCGGCCAGCGCCCCATCGAGCGCTACGGCATGACCGAGACCCTCATCACCATCAGCACCCGCGCCGACGGCGAACGCCGCCCCGGCTACGTCGGCACCCCGCTGTCGGGCATCCGCACCCGGATCGCCGCCGAGGAGGGCGCCGAGATCGGCGAACTCCAGCTCACCGGCCCGACCCTCTTCGACGGCTACCTGAACCGCCCCGAGGCCACGGCCGGTTCCTACACCGAGGACGGCTGGTTCCGCACCGGCGACATCGCCGCGATCGACCCGGACGGCTTCCACCGCATCGTGGGCCGCGCCTCCACCGACATGATCAAGTCCGGCGGCTACCGCATCGGCGCGGGCGAGGTCGAGAACGCCCTGCTGGACCACCCGGCCGTCCGCGAGGCCGCCGTCGTCGGCGCCCCGCACGAGGACCTGGGCCAGGAGATCGTCGCGTATGTCGTGGCCGACGGCATCGGGGAGAAGGAGCTGATCGACTTCGTCGCCTCCCAGCTCTCCGTCCACAAGCGCCCCCGCAAGGTGCGCTTCCTGGAGGCCCTGCCCCGCAACGCCATGGGCAAGCCCCAGAAGAAGCTCCTGCCCCCGGCCTGATCTCGGCTTGATCCAGTCCTCGATCCCAGCGGCCGTTGCCATCCGTGAAGGCCATTCCTACACTCGGTAACCACGACGGATGAGTGGAGAGAGCGATGGCCCGTGCATGGGAAGCCGACCCGTCCGCGTCGTTCGCGCGTCGATTAGGAAAGTCGGCGCGCGAGCTCGGAACCACGGGTGGACGCGACGGGTGCCCGGACATCTGGCAGCTCGACAACGGTGACATCGCGGTCATCGGCCGCGACCTCACCGACACCTACCGGGCGAAACTCCCCGACGACGCCAGCATCGCCCCTGACGAACGCCTCGTCGTCATCCCGGGCTCCACCTTGAGCGCCGCGAAACCGGACATCCCCGATGCTCGGACTTGACGACCCCCGCCTCGACACCAGCCAGGGCGAAGAGCTCCCCCTCGACGTCTACCGCCGCGACTTCCGCGAGCGGCAGTGGACGATCGACGGCCAGGACTCCTGGAAGCTGGAGCGTGGGCAGCACTTCAGGGAGCCGGGATTCACCAGCTGGGAGGCGTTCGCCCGGGGCGACTGGGACGAATCCCTGCGTCTCATCGAGGAGGAGCGCGACTATCTGCGGGAATTCTCGCAGGAGGTCGAAGACCACCGGATCACCCTCTACCGGGTCCGGGTGGTCGAGGAGCCCATCACCCCGTATTTGCAGTGGGAGCTGCATCTGCTGCGGCTGCGTGCCGAATGCGGGGAGAGGATCCGGGTGGTTGGCCCGGAACACCTCGCCGACCTGGAGAGGTTCGAACCGCTGCCGGAGATCCTGACACTGGGCGACTCCACGACCTACCGGATCCGCTACACGGACCAGGGCATTCTCGACGGCGCGGTGCGATTCACGGATGCCGGGATCACCACCCGCTGCCGCGCGCTCACCAGGGATCTCTACGACGCCGGTGAGGATCTGGGGTCGTATTTCGCCCGCGAAGTAGCGCATTTACCGCCACCACAACCGGAGTAGCAGATCAACGAGGATCACGGGACGCATTCCGAACTGTCCGGGTCCGCGGGTGACGTCGTGCAGGCCCGGGACGTCAGCGGAGGCATCCACTTCCACAGCGGCGGGCGCCCCGAGAGTCTCAAGCCCCGGCAACTGCCCGGGGATGTCCGGGGATTCGTCAACCGGGGCCAGGAGCTGGGACGGCTCGACGCCATCCTGACCGACGGCGGCGATGAATCCGTTTCCGTCCCGGTCTGCGTTCTCGCCGGAACCGCGGGCGTCGGCAAGACCTCCCTGGCGCTGCGCTGGGGGCACCGCGTACAGGACCGTTTCCCCGATGGCCAGTTGTATGTGAACCTGCGCGGTTATGACCCGGGTGCGCCGGTCACCCCGCAGGAGGCGCTGCACCGGTTCCTCTCGGCCCTGGGCGTACCGGCGGTGGCGATTCCGGCGGACCTGGAGGCGGGCGCGGCGCTCTACCGGTCGCTGCTCGCCGGGCGCAGGGTGCTGGTCATCCTCGACAACGCGGCCACCGCGAGCCAGGTCAGACCGCTGCTTCCGGGTGCCGCAGGCTGCCTGGTCATCGTGACCAGCCGGAGCCGGCTGTCCGGGCTGGCCGTCCGCGACGGGGCGCACACGCTGACCCTGGGCACGCTGGACGAGAAGGAGGCCGTCGCGCTGCTGAGCGTCGTCACCGCCCCCTACCGTCCCCAGGACGACCCGGGTCGGCTGATCGAGCTGGCGCGGCTGTGCGCCCGCCTTCCGCTGGCCCTGCGCATCGCCGCGGAGCGGGCCGCCAGCCGTCCGCGGATGGGGCTGGACGACCTGATAAGAGACCTTCGCGACGAGTCAGCCCTGTGGGACGCCCTGAGCGTGGGAGACGACGAGGAGGCCGAGGCGGTGCGTACCGTGTTCGCTTGGTCCTACCGGGCGCTGCCCGCGGAGGCGGCGCGTCTCTTCCGGCTGCTCGGGTTGCACCCGGGCGCCGAGTTCGGGACCGCGGCCGCCGCCGCTCTCGACGGGGGCGGGGGCACCGGCCGCATCCGGCATCTGCTGGACGTTCTGGTCGGCGCCCATCTGCTGGAGCAAACCGGGCCCGACCGCTACGAGTTCCACGACCTGCTGCGTGCCTACGCGGCCGACCAGGCGCGGCACGAGGAGTCCCCGGAGGAACGCGGGGCGGCGTTGCGGCGGGTGTTGGTCTGGTATCTGCACTCCGCGGACGCGGCCCAGACCTGGATCAATCCCCAGGAGGCCCATATCCCGCTCGATCCGCCGGGCGACGGCCTCTGCCCCGCGTCCTTCGCGGACTACGACGAGGCCATGCGGTGGTACGAGACGGAGCGCGGCAATCTGCTGGCCGCGACCCGCGCAGCCGAGGAGGCCGGTCTCGATGTGATCGCCTGGCAGCTTCCCGCGGTGCTGCGGAGCGTGCACATGCTCCTGAATCCGTTCGAGGAATGGCTGGCCATGGGCCGCGTCGGACTGCGCGCCGCTCGCAGGCTGGGTGACCGCACCGCGGAGGCCGAGCTTCTGGAGAGCCTCGGGATGGCCTGTACGCAGTCCCATCGCCTCGCCGAGGGGGCCGAGTACCACCAGGGCGCCCTCGCGGCACGCCGGGAGATCGGCGACCGGCTCGGGGAGGCGCTCTCGCTGAACGACATCGGGCTGATCCACTTGCGGGGGCGTCGGCTGGAGGCGGCGAAGGACCACTTCGAGCGGGCCGCGGCGCTCTTCCGGGAGCTGGGCGCGGCCCACTGGGAGGCCGTGGTGACGGCGAACCTCGCCGAGGTGACGTACGAGCTGGCCCGGCCGGAAGTGGCGTCAGGCTATGTGCTGCGGGCCCTGGAGATGCATCGCGAGCTGGGCAACCAGGGCGGCGAGGGCAACGCGCTGCGCATCCTGAGCGCCGTTCAGCGGGACCGCGGGCAGCCGGAGGAGGCGCTGGCCTCCGCCGAGCGCACGCTGGAGATCGCCCTCGCCCACCGCAACCACATGTGGGAGGGGTACTGGCTGCTGGAGCTGGGCCGGGCGCAGCAGGCCAACGGTGCGTTCGCCGCCGCCCTGGTCTCGTTCCAGCGGGCCGCGTCCCTCCAGCGTCGCCTCGGCGACCGGGCGCGGGAGGCCCGGGCGTGGGACGGTGCGGGGGAGACGTACCGGCGGCTCGGACGGCCCGGCGAGGCGGCCGATTTCCACCGTCGCGCCGCGGCGGCCCACCGGGAGTTGGACGACCTGTGGCACACGGCGCTCTCCCTCGACGGGCTGGCCGGTGCGCTGCGCGAGGCGGACGAGGCAAGCGCCGCCGAGGAGGCGCGCCGCCACTGGACCGAGGCCCTGCGCGCGCTCGCCTCGTACGACGACCCCCGGGCAGTCGCCCTGCGCGAACGCATCTCCGCCGCCCTCGCGTGACGCGGCTCGTCAGGAGCGCTCGGCGCGGCCGAACGTGGCGGCCCCGGAAGGGGCCGGCCAGACGAGTCGTGCGGCCTGGACAGTGGGGTCGGTCCGTCGACCGAAGTACCGGGTTGCCCGCTCGGGGGAGGTGAGGCTGAGCTGTCGGGTGCCGTCCACGCCAACGGCGCGACGGCGGCCCCTGGGTGCGGAACTGAAGAAGCTGCGGGAAGCGGCTGGTATGAGTGCCCGCGAAGCCGCCGAGCTGGTATGGACCAGACCCATGCAGATGAAATGGACGGCCCCGTGCCCAAGCTCGACACCGTGCAGATCGACGCCGCGCGAGAACGAGGACTCCGCAGAGGCCGTCACCATCACCCCTGCCTCGCTTGGGATCTTCCTACGCACCGCCAAGGGTGGCGGCCTCGACCACCTCACTCGGAAGCGGTGACGCGCCACAGAACCAGCACGTTTGGGGGCGCTACGCCCGATGCTGGGGCGATGGCGTGCGGGCCGCGTACAGCTTCGTGAGTCTCACCGCTTCGTCGTCTCGGAACGCGGCGACCTCTCGGCAGCGCTGGCTCATGATGAACTCGCCGAGCGGTAGGCACAGGTCCATCCGCTGAATGCACACGCCGACCATGAACGGCCCGTCGGTGGCCCGGTACATCCGGACGCCGTAGTACCCCTCTTGGCAGTCGTCGGGGTTGTTGAACCGGCAGTCGGCGCACGTCTCCGGGAGGCGCACGGGCCGGATGCTCTTCGCGTACAAAGTCCGCCCGTCCGGCAGCCGGTATCGCACTCGCTGATCCGACGCACCCGCCGTGACGACCCTCCGGACCGGCATGGCGTCGAGGTGGTCGACTACTTCCAGCATGGCGGCCAGCGACGCCCCGTCGTCCTCCAGCGACACCAGCATGCGCACGACCACCGACCGACCGTGCTGCTCAATGACGCGCAGCACGCGTTCCACATGGTCGCGGTTCGGGATAACGATGTTGGCCGACACCTTGATGCCGTAGGTGTGAGCGGTCTCGATCGTCTTCGTCAGCGCCTCGAGCTTGCGGGCGGCGAGCTTCGGCGAGGCCAGGCGCGGGCCCTGCACGGCTGCGAGTTCTTCGGGGGTGGTGCCGAACACCGACAGGTTGATGCGGTCGAGGCCGGCCGCCGCGGCTTCCGCGAGGACGGCCGCGCCGTTCTCGCCGTTCGAGGTCAGTCCGACGGTCAGCCCGAGGCGCCGGGCGATGCGGATCAGCCCGGGCAGCTCCGGATGGAGGGTGGGCTCCCCGCCGGTGAAGTGGACTTCGCTGGTAGGCAGGCTGCCGCGGACGGCGGCTAGCGCCAGGGCGAAGTCCGAGTCGGCCGAGATGCGGGCTGGAAGGAAGTCGGCGCCATTGGTCTTCAGGTAGATGGACACCCGGCCGGACCGCCCCGGTGTGCGGGTGAACTCACCTGCGGCGCGGCCGGTGTTGTCGGTGGCCACGGGGGTGCCCTCATTGTGGCAGAACGAGCAGGCGAGCCCGCACGCGTCGATGATCTTCACGCGTAAGGTGCGGTCCGGTCGGACCTCGACCGGCAGGTTACTCGTGTTGCGCATCGTGCCCCTCCATCATCCCGGCCGACGCCCCGCCGGCCGGGAGCCTCGGCGACTCGAACCGCAGGTCGGTGATCGCGTCCAGGTCGATGCCGTACCGGTCGTAGACGTTCGTCGTGTTGACCGACGTCAGGCGCTCGCGGTCGAACCCCAGTGCTTCGGCCGTGGCCCACACCTGCGGCTCGTCGTCCGCCTCGATCTCCAGGTACGGCGGAATGAGGGGCCACTCGTCGACCTCCAGGCGCACGGCGCCGAGTGTGTAGGAAGTGCGCCGGTTCTCCTGGTAGCTGCGCGGCGTCACCCCCATGAGGCCGAGCAGCGCGTTCGTCTCCTCGAAGTTGTCGACCGTGACCTCGGTCTCGTGGGTGCCGTCGACCGCGTCGGTGGAGATCTGCTTGACGCACAGGGTCGTCACGGCCCCGGTGTCGCGCAGGCGCATCCACCGGCCGGGGACGGCCGGGATGGTGTCGTAGACGTACCGACGCATCAGCCGCGGCCCGGCCTGGCGCACACCGCCTGCCTCGACGATGAGCCGCTCCATCTTCGTCGGGTCGATGTCCAGGGCCTTTGCTTCGAATTCGATGCCTGCCATGGGTCTCCGTTCGGTAGGTCCCGCTGTGTGGCGAACGATTGTCGGGGGAGGGCGTTCCCTGGCGAGCTTTCGGCACTCGGCGCACCTGGGCTGCTGGTACTTGGTGGGGATCGCTGTGGGGCCGTGCTTCGAAGCTAGGAAGCCACACCCAGCGGGTGCGAGGATCTTGCACCTTCTTGCGCGCCTTCACACGAGAGCGTCAATCGCCTTGGTGATCAATGATCGGGCGTGGGTGCCATGAACGGCCATGGAGGCGAACGCGGCGAAGGTTCGCACGTACTCGGCAATCTCCGGGGGCCGGGTGATCCGCAGATAGCCAGAGGTCAACTCGACCGCGACCTCTGCCTCGTCGAACATGTAGAAGTCTTCGACCGGGAGGTGCGGCCGCTCGGTGCCCATCGGGATGATGCCGAGGCTGACGAACGGGCTTGAAGCCGCGGTGATGAGCTGGCCGAGCTGTCGGGCCATGGTGCTGGAAGCGCACACAGCGGCGTACAGCACGTACTCCTCGATCAGCAGGCCGAAGCGGTGCCGGCCCGAGAACAACATGCGCTGCCGGCCCATCCGTGCATCGACGGCGTCCTCGACGTCGTCGACCGGAACGCGGTGCCGCTGGATGGATCTCAGTACCGCAGTGGTGTACTCCGGCGTCTGCACCATTCCGGGCAGAACACGGCTGGCGTAGACGCGGAAGAGGCGCGTGCGTTCGTACAGCGGGGCAACCGACTCTTGCTCAGCCCGAAGGCCGGAGTGCTCGGTGCGCCGCCACTCGGTGTACATCGAGTCGACGGCGCGCGCGGTGGCAATCAGGTCGGGCACCTGGTCGTCGGCGCCACAAGCCGCGCACCAGGCGCGCAGGTCTTCCTCTGATGGCGCGGTCCTGCCGTTTTGGATGCGGGACGTCTTGCTCTCGTGCCATCCGCAGCGGGCAGCCAGCTCGGCCCCCGTGAGCCCGGCGTCCTTGCGGATCTCGACCATCCGGTTCGCGAGGGCCTTGCGAGCCTCGATGACGCTGGAGGACGGGGACGAGGGCATAGGCGGTGAGCTCGACTTATTGATGGGCGGATAGGGGTCAGACGACGTACTCGGAGTGTGGAATGCCCCGGTCCCACACCGCCTCGAATGCAGCCGTCACTATCTCCACGGTGGCCGGGTCCTCGTTGAATTCGTGTCCTGCCCACTCACCGTCACCAGTGAACCAATGGAACAGGACGCGGCGGTCATCGATCAGCCACAGGTCGTTGCCTGGGAGGGCGAGATCAGAGGCGAGACGTCGAGGCAGCCAGCGAACCCGCTCGCCGAGCGCGACATTGTGCCGCTCAGTGATCGCATGCTCCCAACGGATGTAGTCGGTCACCGGTTCGGAGACGACTCGCGCCCGGCGCATGACGACGCCCCGGGCGATGGTCTCGCGGACCAGGCCGGCCCACTCCCGGTATTCCTGCGGAAGTTGGTACTCCTCGGGCCGGTCGACAGGCTTGCCCGCTCGCCAGTCGGCGTACACCGGGTCATCCATGTAGGAGTCGCGCATCTCCAGGTGACACGCGGAGTGCTCAGCGCTCCTCAGCAGGGCGGCAAAGTCCGGCACGCTCTGCGTCATCGCACACCTTCCTCAGATAGGGGATCATCCTGACGGGGACACGGACCACGCCCTCATGCCCCGGAACGCCGATCGGGTGTCCCTCCACCCACTCGGTTCCGGCGATCTCGGTGTGCATGTCCGGGTCGGGCAACCATCCCTGAATGACGATCTCTGCTTTCTCGTCTTCGAGCCAGACCGTGGGCGAGCCCCCGTTGGGTGTGTCCGGGTCGATGCCAACGAACCTCAGTGACATGGCTTCCCTCCAGGGATCGGGCCGGACGGGTCATGCACGAGATTGCCCAGGGGACAGCCTGCACGGCTACGGTCTTGCGTGAACTTGCACCCTTCCCGGGGCCCGGCCCCGAAGGCGCCCTCCCTCGTACCGGCTGTGCGCCGGGGCGCCCCTGGAATCGGACACAGGGGCGGTGCGGGTCCGGCTCACCCGGACTCGGTGACGTACGGGCGGCCCGGTGTCGGCTCCGGGACGAGGATCATGCGGTCCGGGACGTGGGCGGTGTCGCGGTGGGCCAGGAGCCAGTAGACGGCGGCGGGGACGGCCAGGCCGACGAGCCAGGAGATGTCCGCGCCGCCCAGTGGGGCGACGAAGGGGCCGGTGTAGAAGGCGGTGGACAGGAAGGGGAGTTGGGCGAGGACGCCGAGGGCGTAGGTGGACATCGCCTTCCAGCGCCAGGCGCCGTAGCGGCCGTTCGGGTCGCTGAGGGCGGGGATGTCGTAGCGCTCCTTGGCGATGGCGTAGTAGTCGACGAGGTTGATCGCGCTCCACGGGGTGAAGAAGGTCAGCAGGAACAGCAGGAAGTCCTTGAAGGAGGACAGGAAGCTGTCCTTGCCGAGCAGCGCGACCGCCGTGCCCGCGACCATGATCCCGGCGATGTAGGCGGCCCGGCCGCGCGGGGAGAGGGTGGCGCGGCCGCGGAAGCCGCTGACGCTGGTCACCATCGACATGAAGCCGCCGTAGGTGTTGAGGACGTTGATCGTCAGCTTGCCGAGGGCGATGACGAAGTAGAGCAGCGAGGTGATCAGGGCCGCGCCGCCGCCGAGGCCGACGATGTACGAGACCTCGTGGCCGACGAAGGCGTGGCCGGCCGCGGCGGCCGCGAGGGCGCCGAAGGTCATGGACCACTGGGAGCCGAGGACGGTGCCGGCGAGGGTCCAGGAGAAGGTGGCCTTCGCGGAGGTGGCGCGCGGCAGATAGCGGGAGTAGTCGGCGACGTACGGGCCGAAGGCGAGCTGCCAGGAGGCGGACAGCGACACCGCGAGGAGGAAGAGCGGGAAGTCGAAGGTCCGGTCGTGGAGGAGGGTGGCCAGATCGGTGCGGTCCAGCAGCCGGATGCCCAGGTAGACGAAGGCCAGGGCGCAGACGACGCCCGCGATCCGCCCCAGGGTGTGGATCAGGCGGTAGCCGACCGCGGCCGCCACGGCGGTGACGAGGGCGAAGAGGACGATCCCGGTGGTGTCGCCGAGATGGGTGAGCTCGCCGACCGCCTGTCCCGCCAGCACGCTGCCGCTGGCGAAGAAGCCCACGTACATGACGATGACCAGCAGCAGCGGGACGATCGCGCCCCGGACCCCGAACTGGGCCCGGGAGGAGATCATCTGGGGCAGGCCGAGCCGCGGTCCCTGGGCGGAGTGGAGCGCCATGACGGCTCCGCCGAGCAGGTTGCCGATCAGCAGGGCGATGATCGCCCAGAAGGCGGCGGCGCCGAAGACCACCGCCAGGGCGCCGGTCACGACGGCGGTGATCTGGAGGTTGGCGCCGAGCCACAGGGTGAACTGGCTGAAGGCGGTGCCATGGCGCTCCGCGTCCGGGACGACGTCGATCGAGCGCTTTTCGACCAAAGAGTCCAGCGCGTCCGGGGAGTCGGGCATACGGTGCTCCTGCCGCTACTTCTTGGTGAGCCGTCTATTTGGTGGTGAGCCGTCTACTTCGTGGTGAGGCCGTCTACTTCTTGGTCAGGCCGTTCTTGGCGGCCCAGTCGGCGGCGACCCGGTCCGGGTCCTTCTTGTCGTTGCTCACCAGCTTGTTGAGCCGGGCCAGTTCCCGGGTGGTGAGGGCGCCGCCCAGGCGGGCCAGGGCCTTGCGGACCTTGGCGTCGGCCTTGGCGGCGCGGATCACGGGCACGATGTGCTGGGCGGGGATGAGGGCCTTGGGGTCGGCGAGGATCACCCAGTCGTTGGCCTCGATGTCGGGGTCGGTGGAGAAGAGGTTGGCGACGTCCACATCGCCCTTCTTCAACGCGCCCTTGACCAGGGGCCCGGAGGCGTCGAGGGCCTTGAACTCCTTGAAGGTCACGCCGTAGCGGTCCTTGAGGCCGACCAGGCCGACCACGCGGTTCTTGTCCTCGGCCGGGCCGCCGAAGACCAGCTTGCCGTTCTGCTTGGCGAGGTCGGCGAAGCTGCGCAGCCCGTACTTCCGGGCGGTCTCGCGGGTGACGCAGAAGACGTCCTTGTCCTCGGCGGCCGCGTACGACAGGGCCTCCAGGCCGCTGGGGAGGGCCACGGTGAGGGCGTTCTGGAGGTCGCCGGCCTCGGTCTGGGGGGCCTTGTCGTCGAAGTGGAGCAGCAGATTGCCCTGGTACTCGGGGAGCAGATCGATATCGCCCTGCTGGAGGGCGGGGATGACGATCTCTCGGGAGCCGAGGTTGGGCCGCACGCTGGTCTTGATGCCCGCGCCCTTCAGCGCCTCGGCGTAGAGGTAGCCCAGCAGCTGGTTCTCGGTGAAGTTGGCGGTGCCGATGACCAGCCCGCCCAGGCTGCTGCCGCCGCCCGCGCCGCCGCTGCCGCCGTCGCCCTTGAGCGAGGTGACGCCGCCGCTACAGGCGGCGAGCGTGGGCACGGAGGCGCCGGCGAGCAGGCCGCCGAGCAGTTTCCTGCGGTTCATGGGGTCGTCGTCTCCTCGGATCGGAGTGCGGATCGGAGTGCGGATCGGAGTGAAGTCGCTGAGTCGGTGGGGCGCCGAGTCGCGTCGGGGTGAAGTCGGTGGGCCGCTGAGTCGCTGGGGCGGGCTTCAGTGCGCGTGGGCGCGCGGGGGGCGGTTGCGGAACAGCAGCCGCTGCACTCCGGCCAGCGCCAGGTCCAGGGCGATGGCCAGCACGGCGACCAGCACCGCCCCGCCCAGCACCTGCACCAGGTCGCGCTGGGCGAGCCCGTCGAAGACATAGCGGCCGAGCCCGCCGAAGCTGACGTACGCGGCGATGGTCGCGGTGGCCACGACCTGGACGCAGGCCAGCCGCAGCCCGGTCATGATCAGCGGCAGCGCGAGCGGCAGCTCGACCTGGAACAGCACCTGGTACCAGCGCATGCCCTGGCCCCGCGCCGCGTCCCTGACCTCGGGGTCCACGGCGGCCATGCCCGCGTACGTATTGGTGACGATCACCGGGATCGCGAGGGCGACCAGCGAGACGTACACCGGCCACATGCTCAGCCCGCTGGCCAGGAAGACCAGGGTGACCAGGCCGACGGTCGGCAGCGCCCGGCCGAAGCCGGAGAGGTTGATGGCGAGGAACGCGCCGCGCCCGGTGTGCCCGATGAGCAGCCCGACCGGGAGGGCGATGGCGGCGGCGACCAGGGTGGCCAGCAGCGAGTACTGGACGTGCTCCAGCAGGCGGGTGGCGATGCCGTCGGGCCCGGACCACTGGGAGCCGCTGGTCAGCCAGCGGAGGAGGTTCTGGAGTAGTTCGAGCATGTCAGGCACGCCTCCTCAGCCACGGGGTGCACAGCCACTGGATGGTGACCAGCACGGCGTCCGCGACCAGCGCGAGCAGCAGGGACAGGACGACTCCGGCCACGACGGGGGTGGGGTAGTTGCGCTGGAAGCCGTCGGTGAACAGCTGGCCGAGGCCGCCGTACCCGATGTAGCTGGCCACGCTGACCAGCGAGATCGCCATCACCGTGGCCACCCGTACGCCCGCCATGATCACCGGGAAGGCGAGCGGCAGCTCGACGGTGAGCAGGGTGCGCAGCGGACGGGCGCCCATCGCGGTGGACGCCTCGCGGACCTTGGTGGGGACGCTGTCGAGGCCTTCCACGGTGTTCCGGAGCAGCACGACCAGGGTGTAGATGGTCAGGCCGGTGACGGCGGTGGTGCGGGTGAGGCCGGTGACCGGCAGCAGCAGGACGAAGATCGCGATGGAGGGGATGGTGAACAGGATGTTCGAGACCCCGAGCAGGAGTCCGCGCAGCGGGCGCACCCGGTGGGCGATCACGGCCAGCGGCAGTGCGATCAGCAGACCGAAGAGGACGGCGGGGACGGCGGTGGAGAGGTGGTCGAGGGTGAGCGTGACCAGGTCGGACTGATGGTCGGGGAACCAGCCCCAGTCGATGGTCATGCGGTCACGCTCGTGTCGGGGCTCTTCGGGTCCTCGGCGGCTTCGGGCGCCTCGTCGGCTTCGGAAGCCTCGGCGGTCCCGGGCGCCTCGTCGGTTCCGGGGGCGGCGTTCTTGAGGGCGGCCGCGCGGCCCGCCTCCGCGTGGCGCTGCCCCGCGTACTCATGGATCGCCTCGCGCCCGGTGACCCCGGTGAGCACCCCGTCGGCGTCCACGCGGGCCACAAGACCGGCGGGCGAGGCCAGCGACTCGTCCAGGGCGGTGAGCAGCGAGTCGCCGTCCCGCAGCGGGCGCACCGGCAGCAGCGGGGCCCGGTCGCCCTCAGGACCCTCGGTGTCGCGCCAGCCCACCGGCTCACCGCGCTCGGAGGTGACCAGCCGCCAGCGCTGCCCGTCGGCGGGCACGGGCTCCCGGTCCACGTCGGCGAGGGTGGACAGGGAGAGCAGCTTCAGCCCGCGCTCGGCGCCCAGGAAGCCCGCCACGAAGTCGTCGGCGGGGCTCGCCAGCAGCTCGGCGGGGGGTGCGCACTGGACGAGGTGGCCGCCGGTGCGGAAGATCGCGATGCGGTCGCCGAGCCGTACCGCCTCGTCGATGTCGTGGGTGACGAAGACGACCGTCTTGCGCAGCTCGCTCTGGAGCCGCAGCAGCTCGTTCTGGAGCTGGGTCCGTACGACCGGGTCGACCGCCCCGAACGGCTCGTCCATCAGCAGCACCGGCGGATCGGCGGCCAGCGCGCGGGCGACCCCGACGCGCTGCTGCTGACCGCCCGAGAGCTGGTGCGGGTAGCGCTTGCCGGAGTCGGCGGGCAGCCCGACCAGCTCCAGCAGCTCGGCGGCGCGGGCCCGCGCCTTGCGGCGGCCCCAGCCCAGCAGCAGCGGGACGGTGGCGATGTTGTCGAGGATGGTGCGGTGCGGGAAGAGCCCGGCCTGCTGGATCACATAGCCGATTCCGCGCCGCAGCTCGGCGGCGTCCGCTCGCAGGACATCACGCCCGCCCACGCTCACCGTGCCGCTGGTCGGCTCGACCATGCGGTTGACCATGCGGAGCGTGGTGGTCTTGCCGCAGCCCGAGGTGCCGACAAGAACGGTGATGCCCCCTTCCGGGAGCTCGAGACTGAGGCGATCCACCGCCGTGGTGCCGTTCGGGTAGTGCTTACTGACGTCCTTGAAGCTGATCATCCGCTTCCCCTTGCCCTGTCTGCATATAGTCATGCACAGTCATAGTCGAGTGAATAGAAGTCAAGAGGTCTGCGTTAATCACCGGTTACATCTGCTCGCGATGTGGACGGAGTACTGGACGGTTGGCCCAGAAAAGGCGTGTTCGAGAGGGGTTGCCCTGGATGTTGTCTCACATGCTGGATGCTGATCACGCGGCGACCGACGGCACCGACGGCGCCGACCCGCGGATCACGCTGGACGGCCGGAGCCTACGCGTCGTGGATGTCGTGCGGCTGGCCGACCGTCTCAGCCGGCCCGCCGCGCCCGATCCCACCGCGCTCGCCCTGGCCGAGCGCGCCTGGGAGACCGCGGACCGGCTCGCGGCCACCGGCCGCGTCTACGGGCGCAGCACCGGAGTGGGCGCCAACCGCACCGAGGACGTCGGCCCGGCCGACTCCGACCACGGGCTGCGGCTGCTGCGCAGCCACGCCGGCGCGATCGGCGCACCGCTGCCCGGCCGCGAGGTGCGCGCCATGATGGCCGTCCGCGCCAATCAGCTGCTGGCGGGCGGCGCCGGGCTGCGCCCCGCCGTCGTCACCGCGCTCGTCGAGGGCCTGGACAGCGGCGCCCACCCGGTGATCAACGAGTACGGCGCGGTCGGCACCGGGGACCTCGCCGCGCTCGCCCAGACCGGTCTCGCGCTCGTCGGCGAGCACCCCTGGGACCTCACCGAGGCCGCCCCGGGCCGTCGCGCCCCCGACCCCATCACCCTCGACAGCAACGACGCCCTGGCGCTCATCAGCAGCAACGCCCTCACCCTCGGCCAGTCCGCGCTCGCCCTCGCCGAGCTGCGGCGGCTGCTGTCCGCCTCGCTCGCCGTGGCCGCGCTCTCGCTGATCGCGGTCGGCGGCTCGTACGAGGCGTACGCCGAACCCGTCCACGCGTCCCGGCCGCACCCCGGCTCCGTGGCGGCCGCCGCCCGGATGCGCGCCCTGCTCGGCGCCCCGCCCCGGCCCACCCCGCCGCTGGGCCGCATACAGGACCCGTACGGCTTCCGCTGTCTGCCGCAGATCCACGGACCGGCGCTGGACGCGGCGGACGCGCTGGAGCGGGTGCTGACCGTCGAGTTCAACGCCGCCGCCGAGAACCCGCTGATCAGCTCCACCGACGAGGCCGCCTACCACCACGGCAACTTCTACGCCGCGCACACCGCCCTCGCCCTGGACCACTTCCGGCTCGCCGTGCTCCAGACCGCCCGGCTCTCCACCGCCCGGCTCGCCGCGCTCAGCGAACCCGACTTCACCCGGCTGCGGCCCTTCCTCGGCGACCCCGCGCCCGCGAGCTCGGGCGTGATGATCCTCGAATACGCGGCGGGGGCGGCCCTCGGCGAGATGCGCGCGGTCTCCCACCCCGCCTCGCTGGGCCATGCCGTGCTCTCGCGCGGGGTGGAGGAACAGGCCAGTTTCGCCTCGCTCGGCGCCCGCCAGACGCTCCGGGTGGCCGACCACTACCGGCTGGTGCTGGGCTGTGAACTGGTCGCGGCCGTACGGGCGTTGCGCCAGCGCGGTCTTGAGCCGGACCCGGAGCTCCCGGCCGGTGTGGCCTTCGCCCTGGCATCGGAAGTGCTCGATCCCCGGATGGAGGACCGGCCGTTGACAGAGGATGTGGCGGTGGCCGCGCGCCTGCTCGACCGGTTGGCGGGGGCTTGAGGGACGAGGGTACGAGGGTCAGGAGGACGTGATGAGTACGGACCACGGGGTGAGTGGTGGGCAGATGGCGCCGGTGGGCGAGGACGTCGCGGTGGCGTCGGCGGGGGTGGCGGGCGGCCCGACCGGCTCCGGTGTTTCGACCTCCGCCCGGCTGCAGGCGCTCTTCGAGGGCCACCGGCTGACCCCGACCCAGCGGCGGATCGCCCACTGCATGGTGCGGCGGGCCGCGGACGCGCCGTTCCTCTCCAGCGTCGAGCTGGCCGAGCTCGCGGGTGTCAGCCAGCCGTCCGTGACCCGCTTCGCGGTCGCCCTCGGCTTCGACGGCTATCCGGCGCTGCGCAAGCATCTGCGCGATGTCGCGCCCGCCGAGCCGGAGGCGGACGAGGGGTCGTACAACGAGTACCAGCAGGCCGTGCAGTCCGAGATCGACAATCTGCGCCATCTCGCCGCGCTGCTGGCCGACCCCGCCCCCGTCGTCCGCGCCGGACGGCTGCTCGCCGCCTCCCGTCCGCTGCCGGTCCTCGGGCTGCGCGCCGCCTCCGCGCAGGCCCGCGGCTTCAGCTACTTCGCGCGCAAGGTCCATCCGGACGTCCGGCTGCTCGACGAGGGCGGCACGATGCTCGACGACCGCGTGGACGCGGCGAAGCGCGCGGGCGCCACGGCGCTGCTGTGCTTCGCGCTGCCGCGCCATCCGCGCGAGGTCGTGGAGGGTCTGGAGTACGCCCGGAAGGCGGGCCTGACCGTGGTCACCGTCGCGGACAGCGCCTTCGCCCCGGTGGCCCGCCACAGCGATCTGCTGCTGCCCGCGGCGGTCGGCACGGGCCTCGCCTTCGACACCGCGTGTGCCCCGATGCTGCTGGGGCGGGTGCTGCTGGAGGCGATGTGCGACGCGCTGCCGGACGCGCAGGCGCGGCTGGAGGAGTTCGACGCGAAGGCCGCGGAGCGGGGCCTGTTCGTGGAGTGAGCCGGGCTTCCGGCCCGGGCTTCCGGCCCGGGCTTCCGGCCCGGGCTTCCGGCCCGGGCTTCCGGCCGGGCTTCCGGCCCGGGCTTCCGGGCCGCTCCGTGTGCCAACCCCCGTCCCTCTCACCGAATTCTCAGGCATCCTGGCTAGATTCCTCGATTGGATTCGTCGATTCGACATGGATTTCTTCCGGGATTCACTGGGGTGAGGAGGTCGGTCGTGGGGCGCGGGGCGTATGCGCTGGCACGGGTGGCGGTGATCGTGAGGGCTCCCGCGGGGTGGCTGTGGTGGCCCGGTGTGCTGGCCGCGGGGATCGGAACACTGGTGCCGGGGCTGACCGGGCGCCGGGTCGGAGTGCTCGCCGGGGCGGCGCTCTTCGTGATCGCGGGGGCCGTGGTGTTCGTGGTGCGCCGGAAGCGCTATCTGGAGCTGGCGCGCGACGCCTCGCGCGCGGGCAAGACGGTCTTCCTCCAGGACCGCGCGGTGACCGTACGGACCCGCCGCCGCGCCCTGCGGTGGTGGCTGCTGCTGGCCTTCCTCGCCGCGATGGGCTCGTCCTTCGCCGTTCCGGCGGCGGGCGGCATGCTGCTGGCGGGGCTCGGCGCCGGGCTGTGGGCCAAGGCCCTGTGGCTGGGCCGCTGGGAGCGCGCACACGACGCGCTGCTGTGGGTGCGCACGGACCGGGTCCCCCGGGGACGGCCCGCGGGCAAGGCCGTGGACGCCTACCAGACGACGGGAATCGTCGCCGGCGACGCGGCACCGGGCGGCGCGAGGCGCTCCCGCGCGATGGCGGGGGCCGGGCGTTGAGGGTCACCTCTGACGGGGTTGCCCCGGTGGGGTTGCGCGGCGTGGGTTGGTGCGGCGCCGTCTCGCGCCTTCGGCGCCTTTGAGCATGGGGGCGGGGGTGCCCTGGCCGGGGCCCGTCGCCGGCGGCCCGCCCGTGGGGGCGGGCCCGGTCGCGGCGCCCCTCCGGCCGGGGCTTCGCCCCGATCCGGACTGCCGGGGGGTTGGGGTACCCCTCTCGAAAACGTTTGACAAATTAGTTGCGCCAGATCAAGTGTTTTCTTGAAGGGGGTACCCCCACCGGGCGGAAGTGGCCGGGCTCGGCCGGGCCACGCGGGGCCCGCAGTCCGGCAACGGCCTCGGCTCCGGGTCACAGAGGCCGCCACCGGGCTTCGCCCCCACCGGCCGGTGGCCGGCGACGTGGCCCGCGCCCGCCCCCACCTGCCCCGATGCTCAATCAACGCCGGCCCAGACGAAAGCGTCACGTGTACGGCGGACTTCTGAGCCCCACAGCCTGGGCGCCCCACAGCCTGGGCGACCCACAGCTTGGGCGCGCCCCACAGCCGGGGCGTCCCACAGCCTGGGCGCCCCGCGCCCTACCGCAGACGGCTCAGGCCCAGCGCGTGCTTCGCGCCGCTCTCGGCCACGATCTCGTCCACCGTCTGGGGCTCCCGTACCGTCGCGAAGCGCACATCGCCGTCGGCGCTCGTCGCGTCGAAGCCGTAGATTCCCGGGCGGGGCAGGCTGTTGTAGGCGAAGTGGTTGGAGAAGTAGTACGCGCCGGTGTCCAGCAGGGCGACCAGGTCGCCCGCCGCCAGCTCCGGCAGTGCCCGGTCGCGGGCGACCAGGTCGCCCGCGAAGCAGCAGGGGCCGGCGATGTCCTGGGGGACCGGGCCGTCGCCGGTCTCCGGCTTGGGGCGGCCCTCCGCGTCGTAGGCCAGCACGCGCAGCGGCCAGGCCTCCGGGGCGAAGACCGTACGGGTGGCGAGCTGGGCGCCCGCGTGGGTGACCGCGATCGGGCGGCCGCCCGCGGACTTCGCGTATTCGACCCGGGCCAGCACCAGTCCGGACTTGGCGAGCAGGGACCGCCCGAACTCGGTCACCAGCTTGTACCGCCCGTCGAAAAGCCCCGGCACGGCGGCCCGCAGCAGCTGGGCGTACTCCCGGTAGTCGGGGGTGACCTCGTCGGAGGTGAAGTTCACCGGGAGGCCGCCGCCGATGTCGAGGGCGTCGATCTGCTGCCGGCCGACCGTCTCGTTGATCTCCTCGGCCAGTTCGTAGGCCGCCCGTATGCCCGCCGCCATCAGCTCCAGCGGACAGCCCTGGGAGCCGACGTGTGCGTGCAGCCGGGTCAGCCAGGGGCGCTCGGCGAAGGCGCGGACGACCCACGCGCGCGCCCCCGGGTCCTGGAGGGCGACGCCGAACTTGGAGGTCGCGGTGGCCGTGCTCAGCGCGTCGATGCTGCCGCCGCCGACCTGGGGGTTGACCCGCAGGCCCAGGGGCGAGGGCGGGGCCGCGCGGTGCCCCACCAGCGCGTCGAGCCGGTCCAGCTCCTGCGGATTGTCGGCGTTGACGGCGATGCCCAGGTCGAGGGCCTCGCGCAGCTCCGCGGCGGTCTTGGCGGGGGAGTCCAGGACGATCCGGTCGGGCGTGACCCCCGCCGCGCGGGCCAGGGCCAGCTCGCCGGGGCTGGCCACCTCGCAGCCCAGGCCCTCGTCGGCCAGCAGCCGCAGGACGGGGACGAGCGCGGCGGCCTTGACCGCGAAGGCGTGCAGGATCGGGGTGCCGGGCGCGACGACCTCCTCGAAGGCCGCGCGCAGCCCGGCGGCCGCGGAGCGGATCCCGGCCACGTCCAGCAGCCCCACGACGGGCTGGTCCGGGCCGAGCAGCCGCTGCTCCACGGCCGCCCGTACGGCCTGTTCGCGCCGGGTGACCATCGCAACCGCTTTCGACGTCATGCCTTCAGCCAACCATCCGGAACGGCCGCGGACCAGCTCCCCCGGGTCCGGAGGCGAATGGTCGGGGCCGGGGCGCGGCCCCGGCCCCGACCCGGGCCTACAGCTCCACCAGCACCGCGCCGAGGTGACGGCCCTCCACCAGCTCGCACAGCGCGCCCGGCGCTCGGTCGAGCCCCGTCAGCCGGGTGTACGGGTAGGTGAGCGCGCCCTCGCGCAGCGCCCGGCCGAACTCGCTCAGGTACGCGGGCATGGCGTCCTGGTGGTCCACCGCGCTGATGCCGCGCAGCGTGATGCTCCGGGTGATCAGGGCCAGGGTGCTGATCCCGGTCGGGGCCAGCGCGTCGTCGGACAGCTGTGCGGCCAGCGCGCCGACCAGGGCGAACCGGGCGTTGCGGCGGGCCAGCGCCAGGGCGGCCCGCAGCTGCTCGCCGCCGACGGTGTCGAAGAGGACGTCGATGCCGTCGGGGGCGGCCGCGCGCAGCTGCTCCTCGATCGATCCGGCGCCCCGCAGGACGACCGCGTCATAGCCCAGCTCCCGCGTTAGCCGGTCGGCCTTGTGCCGGGAGCCGGTGGAGCCGATGACCCGCGCGGCGCCGTGCAGCCGGGCGAACTGCCCGGCCAGGGAGCCCACTCCGCCCGCCGCGCCGGTGACGAACACCGTGTCGCCGCGCCGCACCCCGGCCCCGCGCACCACCCCCAGCCAGGCGGTGAACCCCTGCGAGAGATGGGCGGCGGGGTCCGGCAGCGCCTCGGGGTCGACGGGCGACACCTCGGAGGCGTTCAGGACCGCGTACTCGCGCCAGCCCGCGCGATGGCGGACGAGGGTCCCGGGGGCGAGATCCGTGCCCGGCGCCCGGACCACCTCACCGAGGGCCGCGCCCCGCATCACCTCGCCGGCCTTGTGCAGCAGCTGGGGGAGGCCGAAGGCGTCCGGGTCGGCGAGCGTGAGCGGGCGCATCACGGCGGCGACGCTCATCAGCCGGTTGCGCACCAGCACCTGATCGGGGCCGGGGGTGGGGACGGGAGCGGTGACGACCTCGAAGTGACCGGGGGTGAGTACCCCATCGGGCAGGGCCGCCAGACGGACCTCGCGGTGGGTGGCGGGGAGGGACACGACGGGCTCCTCGGCGGGCGTGGGGTACACGACCTGGTGACGCTACCCCGCGGCGCCAGGCCGGGTCGGCCGCGAGCAGGGCGGTGAGCCCGCGCCGCTGAACCACCTGGCCGTATGCGGAGCCCTACGGTATTGACTAGTCATATTCATCGGCATCAAGATGTGAATAACTCGATCCAGTCGGATGCGACTGATGCGACTGATGCGGCCGATGCGGCCGATGCGGTCGAACGCAGCCGACGCAGCCGACGCAGTCGAACCAGTTGATGGCACAGGGAGGCTTGGCCCATGACAGGACCGCGACCCGTACGGGCGCCGCGTGGTGCAGAGCTCAGCGCCCGGGGGTGGCAGCAGGAAGCCGCCCTGCGGATGCTGCAGAACAACCTCGATCCGGAGGTCGCCGAGCACCCCGACAAGCTCGTCGTCTACGGCGGCACCGGTAAGGCGGCCCGCGACTGGCGCTCGTTCGACGCCATGGTCCGCACCCTGCGCACGCTGAAGCAGGACGAGACGATGCTGGTCCAGTCGGGCCGCCCCGTGGGCGTCATGCAGACCCACGAGTGGGCGCCTCGGGTGCTGATCGCCAACTCCAACCTGGTCGGCGACTGGGCCAACTGGGAGGAGTTCCGCCGCCTGGAGGCGCTGGGCCTGACCATGTACGGCCAGATGACCGCCGGCTCCTGGATCTACATCGGCACCCAGGGCATCCTCCAGGGCACGTACGAGACCTTCGCCGCGGTCGCCGCGAAGAAGTTCGGCGGCACCCTGGCCGGGACGATCACCCTCACCGCGGGCCTCGGCGGCATGGGCGGCGCCCAGCCGCTGGCGGTCACCATGAACGACGGCGTCGCGATCTGCATCGACTGCGATCCGCGCGCCATCGAGCGCCGTATCGACCACCGCTACCTGGACGTGCGCGCCGACAGCCTGGACCACGCGCTCCAGCTCGCGACCGAGGCCCGGGACGCCCGGCGCCCCCTGTCGATCGGCGTGCTGGGGAACGCGGCCGAGCTGGTCCCGCAACTCCTCGAGATGAACGCCCCGATCGACATCGTCACCGACCAGACCAGCGCCCACGACCCGCTGTCGTACCTGCCGGTCGGCGTGGACTTCGACGAGATGGCCTCGTACGCCGCCGAGAAGCCCGCCGACTTCACCCAGCGGGCGCGCGAGTCCATGGCCCGGCACGTCGAGGCCATGGTCGGCTTCATGGACGCGGGCGCCGAGGTCTTCGACTACGGCAACTCCATCCGCGGCGAGGCCAAGCTGGCGGGCTTCGAGCGCGCCTTCGCCTTCCCCGGCTTCGTCCCCGCCTACATCCGGCCGCTCTTCTGCGAGGGCAAGGGCCCGTTCCGCTGGGCGGCCCTGTCCGGCGACCCGAAGGACATCGCGGCCACGGACAAGGCGATCCTGGAGCTCTTCCCGGAGAACGAGTCGCTGGCCCGCTGGATCAAGATGGCGGGGGAGCGGGTCCACTTCCAGGGGCTGCCCGCCCGTATCTGCTGGCTCGGCTACGGCGAGCGCGACAAGGCGGGCGAGCGCTTCAACGAGATGGTCGCCGACGGCACCCTCGCCGCACCGCTGGCGATCGGCCGCGACCACCTGGACTGCGGCTCGGTGGCCTCCCCGTACCGCGAGACCGAGGCCATGCTGGACGGCTCGGACGCGATCGCCGACTGGCCGCTGCTCAACGCCATGGTCAACGTCGCCTCGGGCGCCTCCTGGGTCTCCATCCACCACGGCGGCGGCGTCGGCATGGGCCGCTCGATCCACGCGGGCCAGGTCACGGTGGCCGACGGCACGGCGCTCGCGGGCGAGAAGATCCGCCGCGTCCTGACGAACGACCCCGGCATGGGCGTCATCCGCCACGTGGACGCGGGCTACGACCGAGCGGACGAGGTGGCGCGGGAACGAGGCGTGCGGATCCCGATGCGCGAGGAAGAAGCGTGAGCGACGATCGTCATCCGGTTGCGGAAACCCCTGCGGGGGGCGGGGCGCCGTCGCCGACCGCGGGTGCGGGTGTGCCCACCCGTTCCGCCCCCGCGGAACGACTGCCCACACCCGTTTCCTTCCACGAGATGTGGGCGGACCTGAGGCCCATCGGCCGCAACACGACAACGAACGGCTACCGCCGCTACGCCTGGACAGAAGCGGACGCCGACTGCAGAACGTGGTTCAAGGAGCAAGCCCAGAACCGCGGCCTCACCTACGAAGTGGACCGCAACGGCAACCAATGGGCCTGGCTGGGCGACCCCACCGCGGGAGACGCCGTCGTCACCGGCTCCCACCTCGACTCCGTCCCCGACGGCGGCGCCTTCGACGGCCCGCTGGGCGTCGTCTCCTCCTTCGCCGCCCTCGACGAGCTCCGCGCACGGGGCGCCCGCCCCACCAAACCGCTCGCCATCGTCAACTTCGGCGACGAGGAGGGCGCCCGTTTCGGCCTGGCCTGCGTCGGCTCCCGGCTGACGAGCGGGCAGCTCGGCGTCGCGCAGGCGCATGAGCTGCGCGACGCGGACGGGTTGAGCCTGCCCCTAGCGATGGAGCGCGCCGGTTACGACCCGGACGCCATCGGCCCCGACCCGGAGCGGCTGGCCCGCATCGGCGCGTTCGTCGAGCTCCACATCGAGCAGGGGCGCGCCCTCGCGGCGCGGTCCGACAGCGGCTCCGCCGCGGGGGCCGCCCCCGTGGGCGTCGCCTCCGCGATCTGGCCGCACGGCCGCTGGCGGTTCGACTTCCACGGCGAGGCCAACCACGCCGGGACGACCCGGATCGAGGACCGCCGCGATCCGATGCTCACCTACGCCAACACCGTCCTCGCCGCCCGTAAGAAGGCGAAGCTCGCCGGGGCGCTGGCGACCTTCGGCAAGGTCAGCGTCGAGCCCAACGGGGTCAACGCGATCGCGAGCCTGGTCCGCGGCTGGCTGGACTCGCGCGCCACCGACGAGGAGACCCTGGCCGCCGTGGTCGGCGAGATCGAGCGCGCCGCGGTCGAGCGCGGACAGCGCGACGGGGTGGACGTCCGGGTCACCCGGGAGTCCTTCACCCCGGTCGTGGAGTTCGCCCACGACCTGCGTGACCAGCTCTCGGGCCTGCTCGGCGGCGTCCCGGTGCTCCCCACCGGGGCCGGGCACGACGCCGGTATTTTGTCCGCGTCCGTTCCGACGGCCATGCTGTTTGTAAGGAACCCCACCGGCGTCTCGCACTCACCCGCGGAGACGGCGGGCGAGGACGATTGCCTCGCCGGTGTGGCCGCACTCGCGGAGGTACTGGAGGGCCTGGCGTGTCACTGACGGCGCAGACGTACTGGGCGGAGCACGCCTGGGTGAACGGAAGCGTGCGGTCGGACGTGGTGATCGTGGCCGCGGCCAATGGGCGGATCACGGCGGTGGTGCCCGGGAGTCCGCGGCCGCCCGCCGGGTCCGTCACGCTCCGTGGTCTGACGCTCCCCGGCCTGGCCAACGCCCACAGCCACGCCTTCCACCGGGCCCTGCGCGGTGTCGTCCAGGCGGACAGCAGGGCGGACGGCACGCCGGACGGCGAGACGGACGGTGAGACAGGAGCCGAGACGGGCGACGAGACGGACGACGAGACGGCAGGCGCGGCGAACGGCCGGGCCGACCAGCGGCGCAAGGGCGCTCCGGACTCCTTCTGGACCTGGCGCGAGGTGATGTACGGGGTCGCCGACCGGCTGACCCCGGACAGCTACTTCGAGCTGGCCCGGGCCGTCTACGCCGAGATGGCCATGGCCGGGATCACCTGCGTCGGGGAGTTCCACTACCTCCACCACGCGCCCGGCGGCGCCCGCTACGGCAACCCCAACGCGATGGGGGAGGCCCTGATCGCGGCCGCGGCCGAGGCCGGTATCCGGATCACCCTGCTCGACACCTGCTACCTCTCCTCCGGTTTCGGGGCCGAGCCCAACGAGCACCAGCTGCGCTTCTCCGACGGCACCGCCGAAGCCTGGGCCGAGCGGGTCTCCGGGCTGAAGGGCGACGGCAACACCCGCATCGGCGCGGCGATCCACTCGGTGCGGGCGGTCCCCGTCGACCAGCTGGCGACCGTGTCCGGCTGGGCCGACGCGCACACGGCGCCCCTGCACGTCCACCTCTCCGAGCAGACGGCGGAGAACGACGCCTGTGTGGAGGCACACGGCTTCACCCCCACCCGGCTGCTCGCCGACCACGGGGTGCTGGGCCCGCGGACCACCGCCGTGCACGCCACCCATCTCACCCCGGGCGACATCCGGCTGCTGGGCCACGCGTCCACCGGTGTCTGTATGTGCCCGACCACCGAGCGTGACCTCGCTGACGGGATCGGCCCGGCCGCCGAGCTGCAGAGCGCGGGCTCACCGCTCTCGCTGGGCAGCGACAGCCATGCCGTGATCGACATCCTGGAGGAGGCCCGCGCCATGGAGCTCGACGAGCGGCTTCGCACCCGCGCCCGGGGCCACTGGACCGCGGCCCAGCTGCTGCGGGCCGCCACCGCGGACGGTCATGCGGCGCTCGGCTGGGGCGCGGAGGCGGGCCGGATCGAGGTGGGGGCGCTCGCCGACCTCACCACGATCGCGCTGGACTCGGTGCGCACCGCGGGGCCGCCGCCCCGGCTGGGCGCGGAGACCGCCGTATTCGCGGCGACCAGCGCGGATGTCCGGCACACCGTGGTCGGCGGCCGCCATGTCGTACGGGACGGCGCCCATCAGCTCGTCCCGCGCGTGCCGCAAGCGCTGGCCGAGGCCATCGAAGCCCTGCACGGACCGTGATCCGGCCGCTACCGGCACGGCCGCTACCGGCACGGCCGAAGAAGGAGAGCACCCCCACGATGACCACCGCGACGCCCACGACGGCCATCACCGACATCGCCACTCTGGTCACCAATGACCCCTCCCTCGGTGAAGGCCCCCTCGGTCTGATCCAGGACGCGGCCGTCGTCATCGACGGCGACCGCATCGCCTGGGTCGGTGAGTCCAGCAAAGCACCCGCCACCGACAATCGGGTCGACGCCGGTGGCCGGGCCGCCATTCCGGGCTTTGTGGACTCCCACTCCCATCTGGTCTTCGCGGGCGACCGGACCGAGGAGTTCAACGCCCGGATGTCCGGCCGCCCGTACAGCGCGGGCGGGATCCGCACCACCGTGGCCGCCACCCGCGCCGCCTCGAACAACGTGCTGCACGCCAACGTCGGCCGCTATGTGGCCGAGGCGCGCCGCCAGGGCACCACGACCGTCGAGATCAAGTCCGGCTACGGGCTGACCTCGCAGGACGAGGCCCGCGCTCTGACCATCGCCGGTGCCCACACCGACGAGGTGACCTTCCTCGGGGCGCATATCGTCGCCCCCGAGTTCGCCGACGACCCGGCCGGGTACGTGGATCTGGTCACCGGCCCGATGCTGGACGCCTGCGCCCCGCACGCCCGCTGGATCGACGTCTTCTGCGAGCGGGGCGCCTTCGACGGCGACCAGGCCCGCACCATCCTGACCGCGGGCAAGGAGCGCGGGCTGATCCCGCGGGTCCACGCCAACCAGCTCTCCTACGGCCCCGGGGTGCGGCTGGCGGTCGAGCTGGGCGCCGCCTCCGCCGACCACTGCACCCATCTGACCGACGAGGACGTGGACGCGCTGGCCCAGGGGGAGACGGTGGCCACCCTGCTCCCGGGAGCGGAGTTCTCCACCCGCTCGACCTATCCGGACGCGCGCCGGCTGCTCGACGCGGGCGTCACGGTCGCCCTGTCCCCGGACTGCAACCCGGGCTCGTCCTTCACCAGTTCCATGCCGTTCTGCGTCGCCCTGGCCGTACGGGAGATGGGGATGACCCCGGACGAGGCGGTGTGGGCCGCCACGGCCGGTGGGGCGCGGGCCCTGCGCCGTACCGACGTGGGCCGGGTGAGCCCGGGCGCCCGCGCCGATCTGGCGCTGCTGGACGCCCCGTCGCATGTGCACCTCGCCTACCGCCCCGGCGTGCCCCTGATCTCGGCGGTGTGGCATGAGGGCACCTTGATCTGACGGCACGGCGGAGACAGGGACAAGCGCACGACACAGACACGAATAAGGGCCCGTCCCGGTGATCCGGGGGCGGGCCCTTATCCGTCTGCGGAGGCGTCACTCCTCGATCATCAGACCCTTGCGGAGCCGACGGAGGGTGCGCGACAGCAGCCGCGAGACATGCATCTGGGAGATGCCCAGTTCCTCACCGATCTCCGACTGCGTCATATTGGCCACGAAGCGCAGGGAGAGGATCTTCCGGTCGCGGGCGGGCAGATCGGCGATCAGCGGCTTCAAGGACTCGACGTACTCGATGCCTTCGAGCCCGTGGTCCTCGTATCCGATCCGGTCCGCCAGCGCGCCCTCGGAGTCGTCCTCCTCCGGCTGGGCGTCCAGCGAGCTCGCGGTGTACGCGTTGCTCGCGGCCATGCCCTCGACGACCTCGGCCGGGCTGATGTCCAGCCGCTGGGCCAACTCGCCGACGGTGGGGGCGCGGTCGAGCCGCTGGGCCAGCTCGTCGCCGGCCTTGGCCAGGTCGAGACGGAGCTCCTGCAGCCGCCGCGGCACGCGCACCGACCAACTGGTGTCGCGGAAGAAGCGCTTGATCTCACCGACGATCGTCGGCATCGCGAAGGTCGGGAACTCCACGCCCCGGCCCGGCTCGAAGCGGTCGATCGCCTTGATCAGGCCGATGGTGCCGACCTGGACGATGTCCTCCATCGGCTCGCTGCGGGAGCGGAACCGGGAGGCGGCGAACTTGACCAGCGCCAAGTTGAGCTCGACCAGGGTGTTACGCACATAGGCGTACTCGTGGGTGCCTTCCTCCAGCACCTCGAGACGTTCGAAAAGGGTCTTCGACAGAGCCCTCGCGTCCACCGGTGCTACCGTGTCATACGGCGGGATTTCCGGCAGATCGGACAATTCCGGCAGTTCGTCGAAGAGGTGGCCAACGGTCGCCGGGGCGTCAACGTCGGGGGTGAACTGCTCGGGCAGGGGGGCCGACGAAACGGTGGTCCGAGTACTCCCCGTGGGTTCGGTACGCGTGTCGTCGAGGCGGGGTGACATAGTCTCCTCCATCGTTCTTCGGCATATGGCTGCCGGTGCCATAACGTGCTGCTCCGGTGAGCGGCGCCTCCAAAGCCGGGCCGTAAGTGGATGTGACCCTCTAGGCCTACCTGCATCGGCCACCAAGTGGCAAGTCCACGTTGTCCATATTTGCCGAACTATGCGAAATGTTCGGCTACCGGAGCGGCGGGTAGAAGGCGTAGGGTTCGATGCGCGCAATCGAAAGCAACGAGACGCCAGAAGAGGTGCGCAGATGGACCGCGGGATGGTCGGCAGCGCCAGCAAGGGCCGGCTCCAGGTCGAGGTTCGGCACCACGGGGCGAGTGCGGTCGTCACACCGGTGGGTGAGCTGGACCACCACACCGCCGAGGTGCTGCGTGAGCCGCTCGAGAAGTGCGTGGAGGGGGGACGTGTCCGGCTGGTGGTGGACTGCTCGAAGCTGGAGTTCTGCGACTCCACCGGGCTCAATGTCCTCCTCGGCGCGCGGCTCAAGGCCGAGGCCGAAGGCGGCGGCGTCCACCTGGCCGGAATGTTGCCGATCGTTGCCCGGGTGTTCGAGATCACGGGTGCGGACGCCGTGTTTACCGTGCATGAGTCGCTTGACGCCGCCCTTGTCGAGTGACGTAGATCACTCCTGTTTCCGGCGTGTCATCGATGGGTCATCGGTGCGTTGCCCGCGTCACATCGGTGGGGCGGAAGTAGTGGGTGTTCTCACGCTTTGGCCGGGCAGGAGACAGGCTGAAACTGTTGAAGAGATCAGGTATCCCTTGTCCCTGAATCGGTGAATCGGTGAGGTGAAGCGCTGATGAGCACCACCCGGCCGTACCCGCCGGGCGACCGCGGCCCGGACCCGGACGGCCCCGCCGCTTCGGCCTCCCCACCGGCCCCCCCGACCGCCGGCCCCATCCGTCAGATCCGCAGGCTCCATCTGATCGGTGCCAGCGGCGCCGTGCCGCGCGCCCGCGATTTCACACGCGAGGCGCTGCGCGACTGGGGGTGGCTTCCGGCCGCGACCGCCGACCACCGGGCCGCCGCCGAGGATGTGCTGCTCGTCGTCTCCGAACTGGTCACCAACGCCTGTCTGCACGCCGACGGCCCCGAGGAACTGCGCGTCAGCTGCAACGCCAAAGTGCTCCGGCTCGAGGTCGTGGACCTCGGCACCGGTACGCCCGCGCCGCGCACCCCGCACCGCGCCGGACGGCCCGGCGGCCACGGCATGTTCATCGTCCAGCGGCTGTGCCTGGACTGGGGGGTCGTGCGGAACGTGGAGGGCACCGGCAAGACGGTCTGGGCCGAACTCGCCGCACCGGGCTGAAGAGCACGGCTCCGGCCCCACGATCCCGCTCTCGCGCACCCCTTCCCCCGTCACACGCCGATCCGGCGTGCTCTTTGTCTTCCCTTGACAAGGTCCCCGGCGTACCGTCAGCGCCCAATCTGATGTGCCGTCAGTTACATCACGGCTGCGGCGCTTGACGAGAGGGGAACTCGTGGTGTCCCACAACCAACGCCGTCCGGCCGGCCGTGGCGGCGCCTTTACGCTCGCGGCGGCCCTGGCCGGCTCCGTGGTACTCCTGACCGCCCCGGCCGCGCACGCCGACACCGTGGACGTCGACTACCAGTGCAAGACGCCGATCGGCGACAAGAGCGCCGTATCGCCCATCGACATCAAGAGCGTCGCGAGCGGCGGCTCCTACAAGCTCACGATGTCCTTCCAGAAGGGCGTCTCCTCCAGCCCCGTCGAGCTCGGCAAGGGCGCCATGCACCCCAGCGCGCTCATCAAACTGGGCGGAGCGGAGAGCGGCACGCTGTCGGTGTCGGGCCCCACCAACGACAAGGCCATCCCCGCCAACACCCCGATCAAGATCAGTGACCTGTCGGGCACCTACACCCCCAAGAAGAGCGGAAAGGTCACCTTCACCGCCTCCACGCTCACCATCAAGGCGCTGGGCACGACCACGACCTGCACCCCCGGCAACAACCCCAAGCCCTCGCTGACGCTGGACGTCAAGGCCGCGGGCGGCGGCGGAGACTCCGGCACCACCGGCGGTACGGGCGGTACGGGTGGCAGCAGTACGGGCGGCTACGGCGGTGCGCAGGGCGGCTCCGGCAACGACCAGCTGCCGCAGACCGGACCGACGGACTCCGCCGTCGCGCTCGGCACCCTCGGCGGCACGGTGCTGCTCGCCGGAGTGGCCGGGGCGCTCTGGCTGACGCGCCGTCAGCGTCCCACTCCCTGACACGCGCGGCAGCCGAGGAGCCGCCGATGCCGTCGCGTATCCGTGCAGCGATCCATGCCGCCATCCGCCCGGCCGTGCGGGCAGCCGTACGCCGGGCCGTGCGGGCAGTCGTCCGCCCGGCTGTCCGGGCAGCCGTGGGCCCGGCCGTCCGTGCGGCCGTCCGCCCAGTCGTGCGGGCAACCGTGAGCCCGGTCGCCCGCGCGGCCGTCCGCGCCTGTGCCGTGACCCTGCTGGCCGCCCCCCTGGTGAGCCCCGTGTCGTGGGCCTCCACGGCGGCCGCCGCCGGGCCCGACTGGTCGGCGGCCCCCGCCGCCGGGGGCGGCGGCGCACCGGGCGCCGGCGACCGGCCGTACATCTACCTCGAAGGCGGGCCCGGCGCCGTCCTCGAGGACAAGCTCTCGGTCACCAACCGGAGCGAGCACCCCCGCACCGTCCGGCTGCGCGGCGGCGACGGCGCCCGGATCGCGCTCGCCGAACGGCGGGTGACGGTGCCGCCCCGCACCCGCGCCGACATCCCCTTCACCGTCACCGTGCCCTCCGACGCGGTGCCCGGTGAGCGCCCCGGCGCGGTCATGGTCTCCTCCGGCGGCCGGGAGGTCGCGGTCCGGCTGCGGCTGCGGATCAGCGGCGCGACGCTGTCCGCCCTGACCGTCGAGGATGTGACGGTCCAGGAGCGCGGCGGCGGGGCGGCCATCCGCTACGCCCTCGTCAACCGCGGCAACACCGTGCTCACTCCACGGCTGGCCGTACGCGCCGACGGGCTCTTCGGCCAGGTGCTGCGCCGCGGCCTCCGCACCCTGCCGGTCGAACTGCCGCCGGGCAAACGGGTCCGGCTCACCGAGAGCTGGCCGGACCCGCCCGCCCTCGACTCGGTGGACGTGACGCTCACCGTCACCGCGGGCGGGGGCGCGCACGCCACGGCGACCGCCGGCTACACGGCCGTCCCCTGGTGGCTGCTCGCACCGGTGGCCACCGCCTTGGTGGGCGCCGGGGGAGGCGTCTGGCTGCTGCGCAGACGACGGCGCCGACCCGGCACACCGCGACCGCAGCCGCAGCCGGAACCGCAGCCGCAACCGCAGCGCACAGGGGCAGGAGCGACCACGTGAACGTACGCCGACACCCAGGCACCCCGGTCCGGCCCTCCGCCGTGGTCACCGTGCTCGCCCTGGTTCTCATCAGCCTCGGTGCGCCCCTTACGGGTGGCGCCGCGGCGGCCGATGGCCCGACCGCGAAGGTCTCCAAGACCGAGGCGGGCACGGGCGGCACGGTCACCGTGACCGGCGCCCGCTGGCGGCCGCGTGCCCTGCTCACCCTGCTCATCTGCGGGCAGAACATGATCGGCGGCACCAACTCCTGCGCCAACGGCGACGGCAGGGCGGTCACCGTCGGCAAGGACGGCACCTTCACCAAGAAGCTGCCGGTGTCCGAGCCGCCCAAACCCTGCCCCTGTGTCATCCATATAGCGACCGTCACCGGCGAGGCCGCCGCCGCGGACGTGCCGTTCAAGGTCGCCGGGCACCCGGTCGCGCCGCTGCCGAAGGAGCAGACCGGGGGCGAGCGGCTGAGCGTGCTCTCGGCCCGGCTCGACGGCTCCAGCGGGCTGCTGACCTGGTTCGGCGCACCACCCAGGCGAAAGCTCGTGGTCACCGTCGGCAACCTCGGCTCGACCCCGGCCCGCGACCCGGTCTTCGAGGTGGGCACCTCGCACGGCGTCTTCGCCCCCTCCTGGGAGGAGCAGCGCTGGCGGGGGACGATCCAGCCGGGGAAGAAGGCACAGGTCAAGCTGGACGTCGAATTGTCCGCCGGGGCCCATGGCGACTATATGGTCTCCCTGCGCTACGGCCACAAGCTGCTCGTCGAACAGCCGTGGGCGGTGGGTCGGCCCTGGGGCGTGACGCTCTTCTGGGTCCTGCTGTGCGTGGTGGTCTCGGCGACGCTCTTCCGGATCGGCATGGCCGTCGTGGACAAGGTACGGCCCCGTACGGCACGGACCGCGCCTCCACCGCCCCTGCCCCCGCTCCCGCCCTCGTCGCCGCCGTCCGGACCGGCCGCGGCGGACGGCGCACCGCCGGCGCTGCCCTGGTTCACCCCGGACACCGCGCCGGAGGCACGGCCGCACCACCAGATTTCCGCACCGACCGAGGAGATCCGACCGACCCCGAAAGGAACCACGTGAGATGCGACCAAGAGTGAGTGCGGCCGCCGTCGCGCTGCTGCTCGGCGGTGCGGGCGTGCTGCTCGGCGCGGGCAGCGCGGAGGGCGCCGAGGTCTCGTACCAGACCGAGTGCTTACCGCCCCCCATCTCCGGTCTGCCCCCGGTGGAGGGCACCACGACCGTGGCCGTGACGGCACCGGAGACGGCGAAGGTCGGGGACGAGGTCGAGGTGGTGTGGAAGACGGTGCAGGCCGCCTCCAAGAACCCGCCCATCCTCGACCTGGAGGCCGACACCGTGCTGCCGACCGGCACCATCACGGTGGGCGGCGCCCAGACCGGCGAACTGGCCATGGAGGGGCCGCGGGAGAACCCGGCGATCCCCAAGGGCGGTGAGATGAAGCTCTCCGACATGAAGGGGAAGCTGAAGCTCACCAAGGCGGGAGAGGTGACGCTGACGCCCGGCGGCTACAACATCAACGTCAGCAAGCCGCTGTCCACGGACACCAAGTGCTCGGCGAAGGAGGCCGTCAAGGCCGCCGCGACCATCAAGGTGACGGACGGCGGCAGCGGTCCGGGCGGCACGACGAGCGGCACGACGAGCGGGACGACGAGCGGCACGACGAGCGGGACGACGAGTGGCACCACGAGCGGGACGACCAGCGGTACCACGAGCGGCACCACCAGTGGAACGACGAGCGGGACGACCGGCGGCACCACAAGTGGCACCACGGGCGGCACGACCAGCGGCACCACCGGTGGCGGGGGCGGCGGAGGCGATTCCTACACCGGTAAGGAGGTTCAGGTCGCCTACGCCTGCAAGACCCCCATCGGCGACAAGAACGCGACCTCCCCGGTGCGGATCAACGCCACCAAGAGCGGCGGGAACTTCGAGCTGACCGTGAAGTTCGGCAAGTCCGTGATGGACAGCCCGGCCGACATCCCCGCCGGTTCGGTCAAGCCGTCGATGGCCGTCAAGGTCGGCGGCGCGGACAAGGGCACCGTCGCCGTGGCGGGGCCGACCAACAAGGGGCCCATCAAGTCCGGCGACCCGATCGAGATCCCCGACCTCACCGGCACCTACAAGCCGGGTGCGAGCGGCAAGTCGACGCTCACCCCCGGCGTGCTGACGGTCAAGGCGCTCGGTACGACCACCACCTGCACCCCGTCCAAGGACCCCGGCGCCTCGCTGGAACTGGACACCACCGGCCAGCCCGGCGGCACCACCGGCGGTGACTCGACCGGCGGCGGCACCTCGGGTGGCGGCACCTCCGGTGGCGGCGGTTCGGGCAGCGGCGGCGGTTCGGCCGCCAGCGGCGGGCTCGCCGAGACCGGTGCCAGTGACCACGGCGGGCTGAAGGCGCTCGCCCTGATCGCCGGTACCACCGTGCTGCTCGGCGGCGCCATCTTCACCCTCACCCCGTGGCGCAAGCTGCGCGGCACCACCCGCTGAACCGGCCGTAAGGAAGCCCACTCAAAGGACGAGGGGCCCGACGCGGATCTCCCCGCGCCGGGCCCCTCGTGAGCCTCTTAGGGCCTGTCTGGGGTTGTTCAGATCACAACCCCAGACAGGCCCTAAGGGCGTCCTCTCGGACCTCAGTGGACGTCGGCCATCAACGCCACGACCTTCTTCCGGTACATGAAGACCGCGAAGCCCGCGAGCGCCGCCATCGTCGCCTCCAGCGCGATCACCCCGACCCCGCTCAGGTCGACCCCGGCGATGGACAGCAGGCCCGTCACGCAGTCGCCCGCGGTCACGGCCAGGAACCACACGCCCATCATCTGGCTGGCGTACTTCGCCGGTGCCATCTTGGTGGTCACCGACAGGCCGACCGGCGACAGGCACAGCTCACCCATCGTCTGGATCATGTAGATCGACACCAGCCACAGCGGGCTGACCTTGGTCCCGTCCCCGGCCATCCCCATGGGCACGACGAAGACGAAGAACGAGGCGCCGACCAGGACCAGGGCCATCGCGAACTTCAGCGTGGTGTTCGGCTCCCGGTCACGGCGCGCCAGCCACAGCCACAGCCAGGCGAAGACCGGCGCCAGCGCCATGATCAGCAGCGGGTTCACCGACTGGAACCACGAGGACGGGAAGTGCAGCCCGAAGATCGTGTCCGCGGTCTTGGAGTCGGCGAAGGCCGACATCGTCGAACCGCCCTGGTCGTAGATCATCCAGAACACGGCGGCGGCCACGAAGAACCAGATGTAGCCGCTCACCTTGGTCTGCTCGACCGCCGAGAGCTCCCGGTCGCGCTTGATCCGGATCAGCACCCCGGTCGGGATGATCAGGCCGAGGACGGTGATCGGGATCAGCACCCAGTTGAGGGTCCAGCTGCCGCTGAGCACCACGCCGGTGTAGAAGACCGCGGCCACGATCAGCCAGATCATCGCCTTGCGCAGCCAGGAGCGGCGCTCCTCGGCCGCCAGCGGCGTCGGGACGACACTGCTCTCCGCGCTCAGGTGGCGGGTGCCGATCAGGAACTGGACCAGGCCCAGCGCCATGCCGAGGGCGGCGAGCGCGAAGCCCAGGTGCCAGTTGTACGACTGGCCGACGGTGCCGATCACCAGCGGAGCGGCGAAGGCGCCGAGGTTGATGCCGATGTAGAAGATGGTGAAGCCGCCGTCCCGGCGCGGGTCCTGCGGACCGTCGTAGAGCTGGCCCACCATCGTCGAGATATTGGCCTTGATCAGACCGGAGCCGAGCGCCACCAGGCCGAGGCCGGCGAAGAAGGTCGCCTGGCCGGGGACGGAGAGCGCCAGATGCCCGGCCATGACGACGCCGGACGCGATCACCACCGTCTTGCGAGGACCCCAGACCCGGTCGCCGAACCAGCCGCCCGGCATGGCCAGCAGATAGACCATGGCCAGGTACACCGAGTAGATGGCCACCGCGTTGCCCTCGGTCATCCCGAGTCCGCCGCCCTGCCCGCCGTCCTTGGCGTCGGGGCCACCGGAGATCAGATAGACCACGAGGAGGGCCCGCATGCCGTAGAAGCTGAACCGCTCCCACATCTCGATCATGAAGAGAGTGGCCAGGCCGCGGGGGTGGCCGAAGAAGGTTTTGCCGCCGGCAGGGGTCCCCTGCGCGGTGGCGCCCTTCGTCAGGCTGGACGCCATGGTGGTTTCCTTGCGTGCTCAGGGAGCGCTGCCGTCGGGCCAGCGCCCTGTGGGGGGTGGCTGAGCGACTGAGCGGCCGGGCGTGGCCGGGCCGGTTGTGGTGCCGACCTCGTCCCGCTCCGGACATGACAGAGACCTTTGGGTGCGTCGTCGCCACCAAAGGTCCCGGAGGAGTGCTGCAGACGTTGTTTCACCATACGACACGTTCTTGACACCTTTGGGGACGGTGAGAGATAGCTCACGGCGAGGCGTGCAACCGTCCGTGCTCCGTCCGTCACGCCCTACGCGCCCCGTGCCCCGACCTCAGCGGACTACCATCACCCCCATGACCCGAGTACTGCTCGCCGAGGATGACGCATCCATCTCGGAGCCGCTCGCCCGCGCCCTGCGCCGCGAGGGGTACGAGGTCGAGGTGCGTGAGGACGGACCCACCGCGCTCGACGCCGGTCTGCAAGGGGGCGTCGATCTGATCGTCCTCGACCTCGGCCTGCCCGGGATGGACGGGCTGGAGGTCTGCCGTCGGCTCCGTACGGAGGGCCATGGCTTTCCGGTGCTGGTGCTCACGGCCCGCGCGGACGAGGTGGACACGGTGGTCGGCCTGGACGCCGGCGCCGACGACTACGTGACCAAGCCGTTCCGGCTCGCCGAGCTGCTCGCCCGGGTCCGGGCGCTGCTGCGGCGCGGTGCCGTCGAGACGCAGCAACAGCAGCCGGCCACCCACGGGGTGCGGATCGACGTCGAGTCGCACCGCGCCTGGATGGGCGACGAGGAGCTGCAGCTGACCGCCAAGGAGTTCGATCTGCTGCGGGTCCTGGTGCGGGACGCCGGGCGGGTGGTCACCCGCGACCAGCTGATGCGCGAGGTGTGGGACACCACCTGGTGGTCCTCCACCAAGACTCTCGACATGCACATCTCCTGGCTGCGCAAGAAGCTCGGTGACGATGCGGCCAACCCCCGCTATATCGCCACCGTCCGCGGTGTCGGCTTCAGATTCGAGAAAAGCTGACCAGGGCTGACACGGTAGGGCCATGCGCCGTCGCTTGATCAACTCCACTCTGGCCGTGGTGCTCGTCGTCATCGCGGTCTTCGGCCTGTCGCTGG
Organism: Streptomyces sp. 5-10; assembly: GCF_014712245.1. Classification (NCBI taxonomy): domain Bacteria; kingdom Bacillati; phylum Actinomycetota; class Actinomycetes; order Kitasatosporales; family Streptomycetaceae; genus Streptomyces; species Streptomyces sp. 5-10. Next base: position 49,594 of record NZ_JACVYG010000045.1, on the reverse strand, counting down.
TCATCGTCGAGACGCGGACCATCGAGAACAGCGCCCAGGAGAGCGTGAGCTCCGACGCCGTGCGCCTGGTCAGCATCGTCGACAGCAGGCTGCTGGGCGGCGAGGGGGTCACCCCCCGGGTGCTGCGCGAGCAGATCGAGCCCGGGCGCTACGCGGTGATCAGGATGCCCGACCACCGCACGGTGGAGATCGGCAAGCGCCCCACGGGCAGTGTCATCTCCGCCGACGAGCCGGGGGAGCAGGGCGAGGTCGTCCGGGTCGAGGCGTCCCGCTCCACGGTGAGCCGCGAGATCGGCCGCACCATGCTGATCATCCTCGCGGTGGCGCTGCTCGCCGTGCTCGCCGCGGTGGCCCTCGCCGTACGCCAGGCGCACCGGCTCTCCGCCCCGCTCACCGATCTCGCGGAGACCGCCGAGCGGCTGGGCTCCGGAGACCCCAGGCCGCGCCACCGGCGCTACGGGGTGCCGGAGCTGGACCGGGTCGCCGACGTCCTGGACGCGAGCGCCGAGCGCATCGCCCGGATGCTCACCGCCGAGCGGCGGCTGGCCGCCGACGCCTCCCACCAGCTCCGTACGCCGCTGACCGCGCTGTCGATGCGGCTGGAGGAGATCACGCTCACCGACGACCCGGAGACGGTCAAGGAGGAGGCGACGATCGCGCTGGGCCAGGTGGAGCGGCTCACCGATGTCGTCCAGCGGCTGCTGACCAATTCGCGCGATCCGCGCAGCGGCTCCGCGGTCGCCTTCGACCTGGACGAGGTCGTCAAGCAGCAGATCGAGGAGTGGCGCCCGGCCTCGCGCAGCGAGGGCCGCGCCATCGTGCGCTCGGGTAAGAAGGGGCTGCGCGCGGTGGGCACCCCGGGCGCGGTCGCCCAGGTGCTGGCCACGCTGATCGAGAACTCGCTGATGCACGGTGACGGTACGGTCGCGCTGCGTACCCGCGTCACCGGCAACCAGGCCGTGGTGGAGGTCTCCGACGAGGGGCCCGGGGTGTCGCCGGACCTGGGGGCGCGTGTCTTCGAGCGCACGGTCAGCGGACGCAACTCCACGGGTCTCGGGCTCGCCGTGGCGCGGGACCTGGCGGAGGCGGACGGCGGCCGGCTGGAGCTGCTCCAGCAGCATCCGCCGGTGTTCGCGCTCTTCCTCAGCCGGGAGGCCGAGGACTCCTCGGACTCCTGAGCGGCCCTGCCCTGCCGCTGGGCGCTACTTCCTGACCGGCTGCTTCCGGGTGGCCTGGGCGGGCGGCGCCTCGGACAGGAAGGCCTCCGCGCGCTCGACGGCCTCCCGCGCGGGCAGCGTACGGAACACCCAGGTCCGGTAGGACCAGAAGCGGAAGAGGGTGCCCAGGCCGATGCCGAGGAACTTGAACACATTGCTCTGGAGTGAGCTGTCCCACCCGAAGCCGTACGTGGCGGTGTAGAGCACCCCGTTCTCGATGATCAGGCCGATGGCGCTGAACAGCAGAAAGAGGCTGAGCTCCTTGGTGCGGCCCTGCTTGTCGCGGTCCCGGTAGGTGAAGTACCGGTATCCCAGGTAGTTGAAGCCGGTGGCGACCACCGTGGCCACGATGCTGGCCCGCACCACGGGCAGTTCGGTGACCCCGCGCACCAGGTTGAACACCGCGAGATTGACGAAGACGCCGGCACCGCCGACCACCCCGAACTTCGCGATCTCGCGGGTCAGTTGCCCCATCCGGGCACGCAGCCCACCGAGTGTGCTCCGTTCACTCATGGTGATCGTTCAGCCCCGTCCCGTCGGCGTCATCAATCCCCCCATGCTAACCAGCGGCCGCGTCTCGCGCCCTTCAGGCCGAGAGGCTGGGCCCGGCGGAATGTCTGGAGGTTTCTCAGGCGCAGGTCAGGGCCGGTCGAAGGGGGAAGTTACCCTGGGAGGGTGACATTCCCGGTAGTCGGCATGGTCGGCGGCGGCCAGCTCGCCCGTATGACCCATGAGGCGGGCATCCCCCTCGGCATCAGGTTCAAGCTGCTCAGTGACACCCCCCAGGACTCGGCGGCCCAGGTGGTCAGCGATGTCGTCATCGGCGACTACCGCGACCTGGACACCCTTCGTGCTTTCGCACAGGGCTGTGATGTGGTCACCTTCGACCACGAGCATGTCCCGGCCGAGCATCTGCGCGCCCTGGAAGCGGACGGCGTGGTCATCCGCCCCGGAGTCGAGGCACTGCTGCACGCCCAGGACAAGGGTGTGATGCGCGAGCGGCTGCGCACGGCCGGTGTGCCGTGCCCCCGCCACCGCATCGTGGCCGACCCCGAGGACGTCGCGCGCTTCGCGGACGAGGGCGACGGCTTCCCGGTCGTCCTCAAGACGGTGCGCGGCGGCTACGACGGCAAGGGCGTCTGGGTCGTCCACGGCGTGGCGGAGGCGGCCGAGCCGTTCCGCGCGGGCGTGCCCGTCCTCGCCGAGGAGATGGTCGACTTCGCCCGCGAGCTCGCCGCCAATGTCGTGCGGTCCCCGCACGGCCAGGCCGTCGCGTACCCCGTCGTGGAGTCGATCCAGGTCAACGGGGTCTGCGACACCGTGATCGCCCCCGCCCCCGGTCTCTCCGAGGAGCTGTCCGGCCAGGCACAGGAGATGGCGCTGAAGATCGCGTCGGAACTCGGGGTGGTCGGCCATCTCGCGGTCGAGCTCTTCGAGACCCGCGACGGCCGGCTGCTGGTCAACGAGCTGGCGATGCGCCCCCACAACTCCGGCCACTGGACCCAGGACGGCGCCGTCACCTCCCAGTTCGCCAACCACGTACGGGCCGTGCTCGACCTCCCGCTGGGCGACCCGCGCCCGCGTGCCCAGTGGACCGTGATGACCAATGTGCTCGGCGGCGACTACCCCGACATGTACGCGGCGTACCTGCACTGCATGGCGCGCGACCCGGCGCTCAAGATCCATATGTACGGCAAGGACGTGAAGCCCGGGCGCAAGGTCGGCCACGTCAACACCTACGGCGACGACCTGGCCGATGTCCGCGAGCGCGGGCGCCACGCCGCCGACTACCTCCGAGGGACCATCACCGAATGAGCGCTCCTGTGATCGGCATCGTCATGGGCTCCGACTCCGACTGGCCCGTCATGGAAGAAGCGGCCAAGGCCCTCGACGAGTTCGAGGTCCCGTACGAGGTGGATGTCGTCTCGGCACACCGCATGCCGCGCGAGATGGTCGCCTACGGCGAGAACGCGGCGGACCGCGGCCTCAAGGCGATCATCGCCGGCGCGGGCGGCGCCGCCCACCTCCCGGGCATGCTCGCGTCCGTCACCCCCCTGCCGGTCATCGGGGTGCCCGTACCGCTGAAGTACCTCGACGGCATGGACTCCCTGCTGTCGATCGTCCAGATGCCCGCCGGGGTCCCGGTGGCCACGGTCTCCGTGGCCGGCGCCCGCAACGCGGGGCTGCTCGCCGCCCGGATCCTGGCCGCGCACGACGCCGGACTCCAGTCCCGGATGCGCGAGTTCCAGAACGAACTCAACGCCCAGGCCACGGAGAAGGGCAAGCGCCTGCGCGCGAAGGTGGACGGGGCGGGCTCGTTCGGCTTCGGCCACTGAGCCGCGTTTAAGCCCCTCCANCGTTCGGCTTCGGCCACTGAGCCGCGTTTAAGCCCCTCCAGGGGGGCACCTCCCAGCGGTAGCTGGGGGAGTTTGAGGAGCGGGGTCCGGGGCGGAGCCCCGGCGGGGGTCTGGGGGCGGAGCCCCCAGTTTCGGGAAGGGGCGGGGTGGGGAAAGCCCGCCGCAGGCGCCCCACCGCACGCGCCCCCACCCCCCCCACGCCCCCACAACACGTGACTTCCACCGCACCGCATACGAAACTACAAAGCATGACCGATCACCTCGCGCAAGCCCACGACCTGCTGGCCACCCACCCCATCGTGGACGGCCACAACGACTTCCCCTGGGCCCTGCGCGAGCAGGTCCGCTACGACCTCGACCAGCGCGACATGGCCGCCGACCTCACCGCGTACACCCACACCGACCTCCCCCGCCTCCGCGCCGGCGGCGTAGGCGCCCAGTTCTGGTCGGTGTTCGTCCGCTCCGACTTCCAGGGCGACACGGCGGTCAGCGCCACCCTCGAACAGATCGACGTCGTCCGCCGGTTCACCGACCGGTACGCGACCGACCTGCGCCCAGCGTTCACCGCCGACGACATGGAGGCGGCCCGGGCCGAGGGCCGGATCGCCTCCCTCATGGGCGCCGAGGGCGGCCACAGCATCAACTGCTCCCTGGCCACCCTGCGCACTCTCTACGACCTGGGCGTGCGCTACATGACGCTCACCCACAACGACAACGTCCCCTGGGCCGACTCGGCGACCGACGAGCCGAAGGCACACGGCCTCACCCGCTTCGGCGAGGAGGTGGTGCGCGAGATGAACCGCCTGGGCATGCTCGTCGACCTCTCCCATGTCTCGGCGGACACCATGCGGGACGCGCTCCGCGTGACCGAGGCGCCCGTGGTCTTCTCGCACTCCTCCGCACGCGCCGTCTGCGACCATCCGCGCAACATCCCGGACGATGTGCTGGAGTTGCTGCCCGCCAACGGGGGCGTGGCGATGGCCACCTTCGTGCCCAAGTTCGTGCTGCCCGAGGCGGTCGCCTGGACCCGGGAGGCGGACGAGAACATGCGCGCCCACGGGCTGCACCCCCTCGAGATGACGCCCGCCGCGATGAAGGTGCAGCGCGCCTTCGAGGAGGCCAACCCGCGCCCCATGGCCACCGTGTCGACCGTCGCCGACCACCTCGACCACATGCGCGAGGTGGCGGGCATCGACCACATCGGCATCGGCGGCGACTTCGATGGCACCGCCTTCACCCCGGAGGGCCTGGGCGATGTCGCGGGCTATCCGAACCTGGTGGCCGAACTCCTCGACCGCCGCTGGTCACCGGCCGACCTGGCCAAGCTGACCTGGCAGAACGCGGTCCGTACGCTGCGCGGCGCGGAAGACGCGGCCCGCGCGGCGCAGACCACACGCGGCCCGTCCATCGCGACGATCGACCAACTGGACGCGGCCGAGTAATGCGGATGGGTCAGGGATGGATCAGGCAGAAGGGGTGCCCCGCCGGGTCGGCGAAGACGCGGAAGTCCCGCTTGCCGCCGTCGTCGTCGAGGTCCAGCGCCCGGGCCCCCAGCGCCAGCACCCGCTCCTGCGCCTCCGCCATATCGGTCACCCGCAGATCGAAGTGCAGCTGCTGCGACTCCTTCGCCGACGGCCAGCTCGGCGCGACGAAGCCGGGCGCCTCCTGGAAGGCCAGTCGTGCCCCGTCGGGCAGGTGGAGATCGACCCAGGGCTTCCCCTCGTTCTCGATCTCACCGCCCAGCACCTGCTGGTAGAAGCGGGCGAGCGCGGTGGGGTCGGGGCAGTCGACGGCGGTGACGATCAGCTTGGCGATGGCCATGGCTCCTCCTCGGGTCCCGTCCCGGGTTGACCGAACGGGCCCCGTCAAACGGCGAGCCTCACACCGGACCGTCAAACGGCGAGCCTCACACCGGACCGTAAAACGGGGAGCGTCACACTGGCCCCGTCAAACGGCGAGCCTCACACCGCCCCGCCGAACGACGAGCCTTACACCAGACCCGCCGAACGGCGAGCCTCACACCCGCCCCGCCGAACGAAGAGCCTCGCAGCCTCACGCCATAGGGCGCCCAAGCGCCCGGTACGTCCACCCCGCGTCGCGCCAGACGTCGGGGTCCAGCGCGTTGCGCCCGTCGAGGATGCGGCGCTCGGCGACGACCGCGCCGAGGCTCGCCGGGTCCAGCTCCCGGAACTCGCGCCACTCGGTGAGGTGCAGCACCGCATGCGCGCCCTCCGCCGCCTCGGCCGCGGTCGCCGCGTAGGCGAGGGTCGGGAAGAGCGCCCGGGCGTTCTCCATGCCCTTGGGGTCGAAGACGGTCACCTGGGCGCCCTGAAGCTGTATCTGACCGGCCACATTGAGGGCGGGGGAGTCGCGGACGTCGTCGGAGTCCGGCTTGAAGGTCGCGCCCAGCACCGCGACCCGCTTGCCCAGGAAGGCGCCGCCGACGGCCTCGCGGGCCAGCTCGACCATATGGCCGCGGCGCCGCATGTTGATCGAGTCGACCTCGCGGAGGAAGGTCAGCGCCTGGTCGGCGCCGAGCTCACCGGCGCGCGCCATGAAGGCCCGGATGTCCTTCGGCAGGCAGCCGCCGCCGAAGCCGATCCCGGCCCGCAGGAACTTCTTGCCGATGCGCTCGTCGTAGCCGATGGCCTCGGCGAGCTTGACCACATCGCCGCCCGCGGCCTCGCAGACCTCGGCCATCGCGTTGATGAAGGAGATCTTGGTCGCCAGGAAGGAGTTGGCCGCGACCTTCACCAGCTCGGCGGTCGGGAAGTCGGTCACCACGAAGGGCGAGCCCTCGCCGATGGGCGTCTGGTACACCTCGCGGAGCAGCTTCTCGGCCCGGTCGCCCGCGACGCCGACCACGATCCGGTCCGGGTGCAGGGTGTCCTGGACGGCGAACCCCTCGCGCAGGAACTCGGGGTTCCAGGCGAGCTCCGCGTCCGCCCCCACCGGGGCCAGCTCGGCCAGCCGGGCCGCGAGCAGGTCGGCGCTGCCGACCGGCACCGTGGACTTGCCCACGACCAGGGCGGGGCGGTGCAGATGCGGGGCCAGCGACTCCACCGCGGAGTTCACATAGCTCATGTCACAGGCGTACTCGCCGTGCTTCTGCGGGGTGTTCACACAGATGAAGTGGATGTCGCCGAACTCCCCGGCCTCCTCGTAGGAGGTGGTGAAGCGCAGCCGCCCGCTGGCCCCCTCGATCCCCGCGGTGTGCCGCCGCAGCAGCTCCTCGAGCCCGGGCTCGTACATCGGCACCCGGCCCTCGGTGAGCATCGCGATCTTCTCGGGCACGACGTCGAGGCCCAGCACCTCGAAGCCCAGCTCCGCCATGGCCGCTGCGTGGGTGGCGCCGAGGTAGCCGGTGCCGATCACGGTGATCTTGAGGGCCATGCAGTGCTCCAGAACGGTCGATCGCAGATGCGGTGCCTGAGCATAGTCGGGACCGCGGTACGGGCTCAGCCGACTCTGTCAGGTAACTCACGTATACCTACCGAGGCGTCGCCCCTAGAATTCAGTTACTTAACGGTAGTTAGCGCTCTATGGGGAGTGAGAGGCTTGGCGTCCTCGGTGAACGACTTCGACCTGTACCGGCCGTCCGAAGAGCACGACATGCTCCGGGACGCCGTCCGCTCTCTCGCCGAAGCGAAGATAGCCCCTTATGCCGCCGAGGTTGACGAGGAGGCCCGCTTCCCCCAGGAGGCGCTGGACGCCCTGGTCGCGAACGATCTCCACGCGGTGCACGTCCCCGAGTCCTACGGCGGCTCGGGCGCGGACGCGCTGGCCACCGTGATCGTCATCGAGGAGGTCGCCCGGGTCTGCGCCTCCTCCTCCCTGATCCCCGCGGTCAACAAGCTGGGCTCGCTGCCGGTCATCCTCTCCGGCTCCGAGGAGCTGAAGAAGAAGTACCTGGCCCCGCTCGCCAAGGGCGACGCGATGTTCTCGTACTGCCTCTCCGAGCCGGACGCGGGCTCGGACGCGGCCGGGATGAAGACCAAGGCGGTCCGCGACGGCGACTTCTACGTGCTCAACGGCGTCAAGCGCTGGATCACCAACGCCGGGGTCTCCGAGTACTACACGGTGATGGCCGTCACCGACCCCGAGAAGCGCTCCAAGGGCATCTCCGCCTTCGTCGTGGAGAAGTCCGACCCGGGCGTCTCCTTCGGCGCCCCGGAGAAGAAGCTCGGCATCAAGGGCTCGCCGACCCGCGAGGTCTACCTCGACAACGTCCGCATCCCCGCCGACCGGATCATCGGCGCCGAGGGCACCGGCTTCGCCACCGCCATGAAGACCCTCGACCACACCCGGATCACCATCGCAGCCCAGGCCCTCGGCATCGCCCAGGGCGCGCTGGACTACGCCAAGGGGTACGTCCAGGAGCGCAAGCAGTTCGGCAAGCCGATCGGTGACTTCCAGGGCGTCCAGTTCATGCTCGCCGACATGGCGATGAAGCTGGAGGCCGCCCGGCAGCTCACGTACGCGGCGGCGGCCCGGTCCGAGCGGGTGGCCCTCGGCGGCGGCAAGGAGGACCTGACCTTCTTCGGCGCCGCGGCCAAGTGCTACGCCTCCGACGCCGCGATGGAGATCACCACGGACGCCGTCCAGCTGCTCGGCGGCTACGGCTACACCCGCGACTACCCGCTCGAGCGGATGATGCGTGACGCCAAGATCACGCAGATTTACGAGGGCACGAACCAGGTCCAGCGGATCGTGATGGCGCGCAACCTTCCGTAGTCCTCCCTTCCGTAGCCGTCGAAAGACCAAAGACCGCTGCCGGGCCCGTCGGGCCCGGCAGCGGTCTTCTGCGGTCCGGATCAGTTGCTGGAGACGGTGACCTTGTCGTCGTTCTTCAGCTCGCTCATCAGCTGCTTGACCTTCGCCATGTCCCACTGCACCGCGCTGCCCTTGGAGGTGGCCAGGCCGGGGTTGGAGATCGGCATGTTCATCTGCTTGCCGTCGCCGCCGGAGACGCTCTTCATCGCGAAGAACATGTCCTTCACGTCCCACAGGCTCATGTCCTTGTCGACGACCAGGTTGTCCAGGCCGGCGCCCATCGTCGGGTAGAGCTTGAACGGGTTCATGATCGTGCTCGGCGAGGCCGCCTTGTTGGCCAGCGCGGACAGGAACTTCTGCTGGTTCTTGGTGCGGTCCAGGTCGCCGCCCGCGAGGCCGTAGCGCTGCCGGACGAAGGCGAGCGCCTGCTGGCCGTTCAGCGTCTGCTTGCCCTTCTTCAGGTCATTGCCGGACTTCTTGTCCTTCATGTCCTGAGGGATGTCGATGTCGACGCCGCCGACGCCGTCCACCAGATTGGCGAAGCCGTCGAAGCCGATCTCCGCGTAGTGGTCGATCTTCAGACCGGTGTTGTACTCGATCGTGCGGACCAGCAGTCCGGGGCCCTCGGAGGAGTACGAGGCGTTCAGCTTGTTCTGGCTCTGCGGGATCCGATTGCCGCTCGTCGAGCCGGTGAAGGCCGGGATGGTGACCCAGGAGTCACGCGGGAGGCTGATCATGGTGTTGCCGTTCTCACCGACATGGAGAAGGATCATGGAGTCGGTGCGCCGACCGTCCGCCGAGCCGGTGTGCAGCTTCTTCTTGTCCGCGTCGGACATGCCCTCGCGGCTGTCCGAACCGACGATCAGGTAGTTGGTGCCCTTGCCGCCGCTCGGCCGGTCCTCGACCTTGCTGAGGTCGACCTCGCGGCGGAGCTTGGAGTCGGCCCAGAAGTAGGTGCCGATGCCGACGGCGAGCAGCAGGACGATCAGGGTGACCAGGCCGATGGTTATCCGGCGCTTCCAGTTCTTCGGCCTCACCGGACGCGGGCCGCGGCCGCCGGGGCCACCGGGGCCGTGGTCGCCGCCGCCCGGTCCGCCGTTGCCGCGGCCGTAGACCTGACCGGTGTTGTAACCGTCGTCGTAGTCGTCATAGCCCTGGGACGCCTGCTGCCGCGGAACGGTGCCGCGGGGCGAGAGGTCGGGCGGCAGCGGGGGCTCGTCATACGGCGGCGGACCGCCCGCTCCGGGCGTGTTGCGCCTCACCTGCGGCATGGCGCGAGCCCCTTCCGGCTCGGCGCTGCCGCTACCACGTCCGTACCGGCCGCTACCGTCGCCGGACCATCCCTGGGGCCATTCGCTCATGCAAGGCAGTGTGCCTGGTCGGGTGGGTCGCATTACAGGCCGGGGGCAGGATCGCGGCATGGCTGTTGCAGACCTGATAAGAATCTGGTCCGCATAAGGTGGACGACATGACCAAACAGGCCCAGGGTGCGGAACCGGAGCTTCCGGGTAAGCCCACCTCCGCCTCTCGTACCACGCTGTCACACATCATGACCGGCAGTGACACCAATCTCCTCGGTACCGTCCACGGCGGCGTGATCATGAAGCTGGTGGACGACGCCGCCGGAGCGGTCGCCGGACGCCACTCCGAGGGGCCCGCGGTCACCGCGTCGATGGACGAGATGGCCTTCCTCGAACCGGTCAGAGTCGGCGACCTCGTCCATGTGAAGGCCCAGGTCAACTGGACCGGCCGGTCCTCCATGGAGATCGGGGTGCGGGTGCTGGCCGAGCGGTGGAACGAGTCCACGCCCGCCACCCAGGTCGGCAGCGCCTATCTGGTCTTCGCCGCCGTCGACGCCGACGGCAAGCCCCGGCCCGTGCCTCCGGTCATCCCGGAGACCGAGCGGGACAAGCGGCGCTACCAGGAGGCCGAGATCCGCCGGACCCACCGGCTGGCCCGCCGCCGGGCGATCAAGGAACTCCGCGCCCAGCGAAACACCGCCGGGCGCGCCGACGACACCACTGAGGGCGCCGACCGGCCGTGACCGGCCGTGGCCAGCGGTGACCGGCCGTGGCTTCCGGGGTCAGAGGGAGCGGGTGGCGCCGCCCTCGGGGCAGGCGACCTCGTCGCCGGTGACGGCCCCGAACCCGGCGGTGTCGGTCTTCGGCGCCTCGACCCGCACCGGCCGTACGCCCTTGTAGTCCGCGCCGACCGTGACCTGCATCACCGCGCCCTGCCCGGCCACCGGCCTCAGCCGGGCCCCGGGCAGCGCGGCCGCCAGCGAGCGCACCGAGCGGTCCCAGACGGGGTCGTACGCGATCTCCGTGTGCCGGACGTCGGGCGTCGCGGCGTCGGCGGGGGAGCCGGTGGTGGCGAAGCCGGTGGCGTGCAGCGCGCGGTCCGCGCGGCGGGCGAGCCCCGTCGTATTGGTGCCGTTGAGCACATGGACCCGGACCTGGGCCGGGTCCACGTCCACCGGGGTGGCCCGGGCACGCTTCGGGCGGTGGGCGACGAGCGGCCGGTCCTCGCGGAGGGTGGTGAAGAGCCGCTCGGCCTTGGCCCGGTCCCAGCGGAGCGTGGAACCGGCCCCCTTCACCGGCACACCGGGCAGGATGACCGGGACCGAGGCGAACTCCGAGGACGCGGGGGTGATGCCGCTCATCGCCCGCCCCAGGGCGACCATGTCCACAGCGCTGAAGCCGTGGTCGGCGCGGACCGAGCCCAGCAGGGCCCCGGCCACCCGGTTGAACCGCACCGGGTTGAGCAGGATGCCCCCGGCCGTGGCCTGGTGGACCACGGCGGCCAGGAAGCGCTGCTGCCGCTGGATCCGGCCCAGGTCGGAGGTGCCGTCCACATGCCGGGAGCGGACGTACTGCAGCGCCTGGCCGCCGCCCAGGACATGGGTGCCGGCCGGCAGGTCGAGACCGGTGTGGTCGTCCTTGAGCGGGCGCGCGGTGCAGATCTTCACCCCGCCGAGCACATCGACCGTCTTCATGAAGCTGGTGAAGTCCACCTCGAGGTAGTGGTCGACGTGGACGCCGGTGAGATGCTCCACGGTGCGCACGGTCAGGTTCGGCCCGCCCTCGGCGTACGCGGCGTTGAGCTTCCGCGGATGGCTCGGATGGCGCTTGCCGGCGGCGTCGGTGTACGCGGGGATCTCGGCGTAGGAGTCGCGGGGCAGGCTGACCGCGCTGACCCGGCGGTGGTCGCCCGACAGATGCATCAGCATGATCGTGTCGGTGCAGCGGCAGGGGGCTCCGCCCAGCCGGTACAGCGCCTTCTCCCGAGGCGTGATCTTCTCCCGTCCGTCCGTGCCGACCACGAGGAAGTTGACGCCTCCGCCGGTGCTCTTCGGCCGGTTGTCCAGGCCGCCGAAGGCATCCACCCGGTGGATCCCGGATTCCAGCTCCCTGACCAGCAGATGCCCGATGCCGCTGACCGCCAGCACCAGACAGGCGCCGCCCGTGGCCAGCCGCAGCCCCCAGCGGGGGCGGCGGGCGCGGGGGCGCGACGGGCGCGGCGATCGGGCCGGTGCACTCACTGAAGGGGACCTCCGCGAACGTCGGCGGGCTGGGCGGAACCGCCTCACCGTAGGCCCATACGACGATCGCCTTGATGGCCCCACGCCGCCCGTACGGGGCGCTGCCACCCGGGCGGCGCGTTCCGGTGTCCCCCGTTCGCGGTAACGTGGCCCGGAAACCGCAGTCTTTTGGGGCCCCCGCCCCCAGTCTCCTGGGGCCCGGCCCCCGAACCCCGAGGTGCCATGCCCCCGCATCAGCTCCCGGCCGTCTCCGTGATCATGCCGGTGCTCAATGAGGAACGCCATCTGCGCAATGCCGTGCGGCACATCCTGGAGCAGGAGTACGACGGTGAGATGGAGGTGGTGATCGCGCTCGGCCCGTCCACGGACCGCACCGACGAGATCGCCGCCGAACTGGTGGCGGAGGACCCCCGGGTGCATACGGTCCCCAACCCCACGGGCCGCACCCCCGCCGCGCTGAACGCGGCGATCAAGGCGTCCCGCCATCCGGTGGTGGTCCGGGTCGACGGCCACGGCATGCTCTCGCCCGACTACATCGCGACCGCCGTACGGCTCCTGGAGGAGACCGGTGCGCAGAACGTCGGCGGGCTGATGCACGCCGAGGGCGAGAACGACTGGGAGAAGGCCGTCGCCGCCGCCATGACCTCCAAGATCGGTGTGGGCAACGCGGCCTTCCACACGGGCGGTGAGGCGGCCCCGGCCGAGACCGTCTATCTGGGCGTCTTCCGGCGCGAGGCGCTGGAGCAGCAGGGCGGGTACAATGAGGAGTTCATCCGCGCCCAGGACTGGGAGCTGAACTTCCGGATCCGCGAGGCCGGCGGGCTGATCTGGTTCTCGCCCGAGCTGAAGGTCTCCTACCGGCCGCGGCCGAGCGTGCGGGCCCTGGCCAAGCAGTACAAGGACTACGGCCGCTGGCGCCATGTCGTGGCCCGCTTCCACCAGGGCTCGATCAATCTGCGCTATCTCGCGCCGCCGACCGCCGTCGTCGCCATCGCGGCGGGCATCGTGGTGGGCGCGGCCGTCACCCCGTGGGGCTTCGTGATCCCCGGCGGCTATCTGGCCGCGATCGTCGCGGGCTCGCTCCCCGCGGGCAAGGGGCTGCCGGTGAAGGCCCGGCTGCGGATTCCGGTGGCGCTGGCGACCATGCACATGTCGTGGGGCTGGGGCTTTCTGACCAGCCCGCGGTCGCTCGCCAAGAAGGTCATCGCCAGCCGCCGCCCGGCGGTCATGGCGCGGTAGCCGCGCCCGTACGCCACGTACGCCGCGCTCGTACGCCACGTACGCCGGAGGGGCCGGACCCGCATCGGGTCCGGCCCCTCCGCATGCCGTGCCGGGGGCGTCAGAAGGCGTAGCTCGGGTTGACCTTCATACAGCCCTTCTCCTCGCCGTTGAGCGCGTCCGCGCTCTTGGGCGTCTTGTCGCCGTCGTCCGCCGCCGCCTTCGGATAGGCGGTGCCCTCGCGCCAGTCGTTGCCGACCACCAGGGTGACCTCCTGCACCGACTTCGACGACTTCACCGCGGACTTCGGCAGCTTCAGCGCCTTGGCCACGGCCAGGGCGTCGCCCTGCCGGGGCTCGTCCGGGTAGAGGACGGTGGTGTCGGCCTGCGAGATGAGCACCGTGTTCGCGGTGGCCCTGGCGTAGCCCAGCCGCACCAGTTCGGAGGTGATGACCGCGGCCCGGCCGGAGACCGGCCCCAGGACGGTGCTGGCGGTGCCGTTCTGCACCACCACCGGGATCTGCTCCTTGGGCGCGGTGGGCGCCGGGGTGGCGTCCGGCTTCTTCTTGTCCTTGCCGTCCAGGCTTATGTCGTTGCGCAGCAGCGAGAAGGTCTGCTCGGCGTCGCCCGGCTTGGGCAGTACGTACTCCCCGCCGCCGCCGTACTCCCAGGGCATGGTGATCATGGTGGTGCGCTTGGTCGGCACCCGCTTGAGGTCATTGCCCAGGTCGTACAGCTTCTTGACGGTGCCGAGGCCGTGGTCGACGGTCAGCGCGTCGGTGGCGGCCTCCGCGAGGTCCATCAGCTTGCCCGGGTCGCTGAGCTTGGTGCCCGACTTCAGCTGGCGGATCATCGACGTCATATACATGTGCTGGGCCTTGGCCCGGCCGATGTCGCTGTTGTCCTCGAAGCCGTAGCGGGTGCGCAGCCACTGGAGGGCCTGGACGCCCTTGACGTTGTGGGTGCCCTTGGTCAGCTTCAGACCGGAGCCATGGCCCTTGCTGTCATGGGAGTAGACGTTGCCGTCCACGCACACCGGGACGCCGCCGATGGCGTCCGCCATGGAGACCACCCCGGAGAAGTCGATCATCATGAAGTGATCGATGTAGACGCCGGTGAGCTCCTTCCAGGTGGCGACCGTGCAGCCCGGGCCGCCGTGCTGGAGCGACTGGTTGATGGCCCCCTCGGTCTTCGGATACACCGTGCCGTCGTGCGGGTCGGTGCACTGGGGGATGGTCACCCGGGTGTCGCGCGGGATGCTGACCACCGACATGTTGCTGCGGTCGGCCGAGACGTGCACCAGCATCTGCACATCGCCCAGCGGCTTGCGGTCCGCGTCCTGCTTGGCGCCGCCCAGCTTGACGTTCTCCGCGCTGTTCCGGCTGTCGGAGCCGATGAGCAGGATGTTGAGGGGGGTCTGTCCGGCGGCGTTGGGCTCGGGCTTGCCGATCTTGCTGTCGCCGAGGTCCAGATCCTCCTTCTTCAGATTGCCGTTCAGGTGTTCGTAGTAGAAATATCCGGCGCCGGCCGCGCCGAGCACCAGCACGGCCAGCGTCAGGGCGGTCCAGCGCAGGATCCGCACCCCGCGGCTCCGCTTCGGCCGCCCCTGACCATCCGGCCGTCCCTGACCACCCGGCCCGCGCCCCGCGCCGTGCGGCGCGGGGCCCTTCCCTTTCGGCGGGCTGTCGTCCTCACCGTGCTCACGGGGTTCGGGAACGGTGGCCCGCCGCCCTCTTTCCCCCCGCACACCGCTCTGCCGCATCGGGCCCTCCCCGCAGTCTCTCGGTCGTCCGGCCCGATGGACGAGGGTGGATCCGCTGGCCGGCGACGGTCACTTGGCGCAGACGTCCTTGTCGTCGGCCTCAACCCTCTGAATGTCCTTCGGTGCCTTCGACGGGGCGGAGATCGGTGTGCCGGCGCCCTTGAAGTCCGCGCCCAGCGTCAGGGTCATCTCCGCCATCGGCTCGGCGTCCTTCGTGCCTTCCTTCATGGCGGAGGCGGGCAGCCCCATGCTGTCGGCCAGCCGACGCGCCTGGTCGGCCTGGTTGGGAGCGTACTCCAGCGTCGACTTCTTCAGCTCTGACGGAGCGTTTCCGCCGTTGCTGGTGCGGAGCATCCCCTCGGTGTTCTGCATCCAGTCGACGGTCTCCTGGGCGGCGCCGAACTGCCCGCTGCCGTTGAGCACCTTGACCCGGACGTCGGCGGGGTCGGCCTTCGGCCCCTTCAGCCGCTGCGCCTGCTCGTCCTTGGCCGCCTTCTCCTTCTTCTTGACTTCGGTCAGCGAGACGTCCTGCCGGACCATGGAGAACAGCGGCTCGGCCTTGGTCTTGTCGAGCAGCACGGTCGCACCGTCGGTGTTGTCGACGACCGGAACCGTCGCGAAGGTGACGTTCTTGAGATCGACCTTGCTCAGGTTCTTCCCCAGCGAGGCCAGCTTGGAGACGGTGCCGATACCGGTGTCCACGGTGAGCGCCTTGGTGGCGGTCTGGGCCAGGTCCCACATCTTCCCCGGGCTGGTGAGCGTCCCGCTGGCCTTCATCTTGCGCATCAGCGAGCTCAGGAACTGCTGCTGGAGCTTGATCCGGTCCAGGTCGCCGCCGAAGCCGACGGCGTGCCGGGTCCGGACGAACGCCAGGGCCTGCTCGCCCTTGACCGTGTGCCGCCCCTTCTTCAGGTTCAGGTGCGACTTGGGGTCGTTGATGTCCTTGCCGAGGCAGATGTCCACCCCGCCGACCGCCGTGGACATCTCCTTGACCGCGTTGAAGTCGGCCATCATGAAGTGGTTGATGTTCAGACCGGTGATCTTCTCCACCGTCTGCCAGGTGCAGCCGGGGTTGCGGCCCTCCTGCCCCAGACTGGTGTTGAACCGCACCTCCTCCTCACCCGGGATCGTCTTCTCCTTGCCGTCTTCCTTCACGGTGCAGTCCGGGATGTCGGTGATCATGTCGCGCGGGAAGCTCAGCACCGTCGCGTTCGACCGGTCCGCGGAGACGTGGAACAGCAGGGTGGTGTCGGCGTGGCCGACGCTGCCCGCGTCGCCGTAGCCCTCGTTCCCCTTGCCGTCCCGGCGGTCGGTGCCGATCAGCAGGATGTTCATCGGGCCGTCGGTGACCGCGGCGTTGTTCTCGCCGACGTCCACCTTGCTGATGTTGTTGTTCAGGTGCTGATAGACGAAGTACGCCGCGGCCGAACCGCCCACCAGCAGGAAGGCCAGGGTGCCGCTGCCCCAGTAGAGCGCCTTCTTCGTCTTCGACTTCTTCGGCTTCGGCTTGCGGCGGCTGACCGGGCCGGCCGCCTTCTCCTGCTCCGCCTCCCGTTTGGCCGCGCGGCGGCGCCCTCTGGGCTCGGAGCCGGTGGCGTCGTCATCGCTCGATGATCTGGAGACCCGTCGCAGCTCCGTGGTGTCGTCCGCCGATGTCTCGGCGGGATTCAGCCGCAGCTCGTAGTTGCCCGTATTCGGGTCGAACACCCACTGATCGGCTGGGTCGAAGTCACCCGCCCCGCCAGGGCCTTGCGCGTCCACGGTCGCCTGTGTCCTCCGTCGGTGCCACGCGGCGCCTCCCCCTCAAGGCGCTCCATCCGTCTTCATGCAGTGCGCGGCCACCTCGTAGAGCGCACCGGATCGCTCACACTATCCGTCCAGATCAGCGTCAAGCGACGTCGGTGACAAATTCCACTTCCCTACAACTGGGCAATCTGCCCAATCCTTATCTGATCCTTCACGAATCATGGGCCGCCCTTATGGTCCTTTTACTCGCAGATGCCGCGTGCGGCGGTCGTCCCCTGGTACCCGCTGAGGTCGGCGGCCTTGGGGACGCCGCCCGTCGACGCCGTGACGGTGTGGGACACCGGCACCGGCCGATCCAGCCGCAACTGCCGGAACAGGCGGTCGGCATCGGGTTGGACGAGCTCATCGCGGTTCTTGTTGTACGTGTAGGGCTGCCGCGGAATCGTGAGGAAGCGGATCTTGTCCCGGGGGATGTCCCGCACCCCGCGCACCAGAGCGTACAGATCTTTGAGCGAATCCAGGCCCGGATCCGTGGTCAGCGCGGACGTCGCGGCATTGAGCACCGGATACAGCTTCGCGGGATTGAGCAGCACACCATTGCTCTGCACTTTCTTCACAAGCGAGCTCATGAACTCCTGCTGCCGCCCGATGCGCTCCGTGTCGCTGCCGTCGCCGATGCTGTACCGGGCGCGCACATAGCCCAGGGCCTGCTCGCCGTGGAGGACCTGACGGCCCGCGGGCAGCTTCAGATGCGCCTCGGCGTCGTCCACGGGCTCCTTCAGGCACATCTCGACCCCGCCGACCGCGTTCACCAGCCGCTTGAAGCCGCTGAAGTCCACGATCATGTGGTGGTCGACGCGGATGCCGGTCAGCTTCTCCACGGTGCGGATCGAACAGGCCGCGCCACCGGCTTCGAACGCCCAGTTGAACTGGGCGAATCGGGCCTGGACGCGCTTTCCGTCCGGCCCCTCGCAGGCCGGGATGTCCACCATCAGATCGCGCGGGATGGAGACGGCGGTGGCGCCTTTCCCGCCCGCCTGGAGATGCAGCAGGATCGTGGTGTCCGAGCGCTGGGTGCCGGTGTCCTTGCCGTATTTGCCGTTGCCCCTGCCGCCCCGGTTGTCGGAGCCGATCAGCAGGATGTTCTGCGCGTCCCGCACCGCCGACACCGGCCGTTCGGCCTCGTACTTCTTCAGCTCGTGCGCGGTCCGGGTATCGGTGCGGATATTGCCGTCGAGGCGCTCGTAGAACCACCACCCCACCCCGGCCACCGACAGCACCAGCACGGCCACGCCCAGCGCGAGGACGCGCGGCCAGCGGCGCCTGCGTCTCGGCGCAGGCTCAGAGCTGTCGGTCGTCACGTCCGCGTCCTCCCACCCGTCTTCCGCCCGGGGGCGGAGCGGCATCGCATGCCGGATACCGATTAACGGAACAGACATGCGAAGCCCGCACATGGTTGTACGTATCCGTAGATCATCGCGCGGGGTGGGCGGCGCGGCCCGTGGGCTCGGCCCTCGGTCCGCCGGACGGGTCAGGGGAGAGGTGGTCGGGCTTTTGGGGCGGGTCGGGGTGTGGGTGCGGCGGTGGCTGTGGGCGTGGGCGTGGTGGCGGCGTGGCCTCAGGGCGTGGTGGGTGTGGGTGTGGGCGTGGCCTCAGGGTGCGGTGGCGGCCGTGGTTTCAGGGCGTGGTGGCGGTGACGCGCTCGCTCTCCTTGCGCCCGGCCAGCGCCTTCTCGTCCAGCCGGTCCAGATGGCGGCAGAGCACCACCGAACCGCCACTGGCCAGCGGCGCGTACAGCCCGTACGACAGCCCCTCCCAGGTGCCGTACGAAAGACCCGACAGGATCCGCGAACCGGGCCCGAGCCCCCGCCCGGCGGCGTCGGCGCGCGCCCGCTCCACCACCTCGGCGCTCGTCAGCTCCACACCGCCGACGGCCAGCGCGGGCGTGTCCGGGTCCACGGGGGAGTACGGGGCGAAGCGGTCGCCCTGGCTGGGCACCTCCACGGCGTAGTCCGCGAACCCCTCCGGTAGCTGGGGGAAGCGGCCGCCCAGCGGCTGAAGCGACAGCGCCACCCGCTCCCCGGAGCACTCCCGCGCCTCCTTGAGGCTGTCCGGGCCGCTGACGACGAGGTCGGCGGAGGCCGGGTCGCCCCCGATGTCCACGAGGACCCCGACCGAGGAACAGGCCACCAGCCACACGGCGGTCTGCCAGTGGGCGGGGAGCAGCAGTGCGCATCTGTCGCCGGGCGCGGCGGCGAGATCGTCCTGGAGGAGATTGGCGGTCTTCGCCACCCAATTGGCGAAGGTGGCCACGGAGAGTTCGACGCGTTCGCCCGTGGCGTCGTCGTAGAAGGTCACGAGCGGGCGGGAGGGATCCGCGTCGAGCGCGGATCCCAGCAGGTCGGCGGGGGTGCGATCGGTGGCGTTCACGCGCGCAAGACTACGCGCCGAAATTGCGGCGCGGACGGGGTCGGTGGGGTCCGGGTCACCGGACCGTCCGCGACGTGTCCGCTCTTCCGAATGGACAGGTTTGTCCCCTTATGGGGACGATTCCAATCATGCGTGCATACCTGGCATCCTCGATCGGCGTCGCGTGCACCGCCGCCCTCGCCCTTCCCCTCGCCCTGTACCCCGGACCCGCCCACGCCCGGGCCGAGCGGACCGTCGCCGCCGGCTCCACGCAGTCGCTGCCACTGCGCCCGCTGGGCTCGCGGGGCTCGCCCGTAGGTGGCGGGCTGGACCGGGGCGTGGCCGCCGGGCGCGGAGACGCCGCGGTCGAGCGGGGCGTCACCGCGTCGGGCGTGCGGCCGTTCTCGCTCGTCGGCGTCGTCTGGGACCGGCCCGCCGCGGAGCTCCGCGGCCGGGCGCAGGTGCGTACTCGCGCGGTCGGCGGCGCGTGGTCGCCGTGGCGCGAGCTGCTGCCGTACGGGGACGAGGCCCCCGACCCGGACTCGCCCGAACTGCGCGGCGCACGGGCCCACGGCGGCACCGCGCCGCTGTGGGTCGGCCCCTCGGACGCCGTCCAGGCGCGGGTGCGGCCGGAACGGTCGGCGACGGCGGACGCGGACGCGGCTAAGGCGGGCGCGGACGCGGCTAAGGCGGACGTGGACGAGGACGCGGCTAAGGCGGACGTGGGGTCGGCGACGGACGCGGATGCGGGGTCGGCGGATGCGGGCTCGGCGACGGCGGACGCGGGGTCGGCGACGGCGGACGCGGGGGCGGGGGACGCGGGGGCGGGGGATGCGGGGGCGGCGGACACGGGGACGGCTGCCCTGCCGTCCGGGCTGCGGCTGGAGCTGATCGACCCGGGTGAGCCCCCGGCGCGGCCGGGGTCGGAGCGGGCCGCGCTCCGCGCGCTTCCGGAGCATCCGGTGCCGACGGCGGGGGGTGAGGTGTCTGCGGCAGGGGGCGGCGCGCCGGGCGCGAAGCCGACGGCGGTGGGTTCGCCGGGAAGGCCGTCCTGGGGAGCCTCCGAACCGTCGGGGCCGTCCGCCCAACCGGCCTTGCCCCCCGCGCCGTCCGCGAAGCCGACCCCCAGACCCTCCGCGTCGTCCACCGAGCCGCTGCCGTACCCCCACCCCCACACCTCCACCCAGCAGCCCAACCCCACCAGCCCCACCAACCCCACCACCGCGCCGCCCAGCGCGCTCGACGCCGACGCCAACGCCGATGCCAACGCGGATGCCGACGCCGAGGCGGCCAAGGTGGCCGCCGCCCGCTACCGCGCGCCCCGGCCCAGGATCGTCACGCGCGCGGGCTGGGGCGCCGACGAGAAGATCCGCGAAGCGGGCCACGTCTACAGCAAGACCGTGAAGGTCGCCTTCATCCACCACACCGTGACGGGCAACAACTACCGCTGCTCACAGGCGCCCTCCGTTATCCGCAGTATCTACCGCTATCACGTGAAGAGCCTTGGATGGCGTGACTACGGCTACAACTTCACCATCGACAAGTGCGGAATAATCTACGAAGGCCGCTCCGGCGGTGTGACCAAAGCCGTACGCGGGGCCCACACGCTGGGCTTCAACACCAACAGCATGGGCGTCGCCGTCCTCGGCACTTTCACCTCCAAGAAGCCCTCGGCCAAGGCCGTGAAGGCCGTCGCCAAGCTCACCGCGTGGAAACTGGGCCTCTTCAAGCGGAATCCGCGCGGTACGACGCATCTGGTGTCGGGCGGCGGCAACAAGTACAAAAAAGGCGCCAAGGTCAAGCTCCATGTGATCGCAGGTCACCGCGATGGCTTTGCCACCGAGTGCCCCGGCAAGCGTCTCTACATGAAGCTCGGTTCGGTACGGAAGACCGCCGCCCGCCTCCAGGGGCGCTGATCAGGCGCGGTCCGGGGATCTGCATACACTGGCCGCCGACCGGCGAGCCCCAGCAGGAAGCAGAGACGATACGTGACCAATGCGCCAGCAACGCCATCGCCAGAGGCGATCCTCCTGGTCGGCGGCAAGGGAACCCGGTTGCGCCCGATGACGGTGCACACTCCCAAGCCGATGGTCCCGGCGGCCGGCGTTCCGTTTCTGACCCACCAACTCGCCCGCGCCCGCGCCGCCGGGGTCGAGCACATCGTGCTCGCCACGTCCTATCTGGCGGAGGTCTTCGAGCCGTACTTCGGTGACGGCTCCTCGCTCGGCCTGCACCTGGAGTACGTCACGGAGGAGGAACCGCTCGGCACCGGCGGCGCCATCCGCAACGTCGCCTCCCGGCTGCGCTCGGGCCCCGACGACCCGGTGCTCATCTTCAACGGCGACATCCTCACCGGCCTCGACATCCGCGCCCTCGTCGACAACCACCGCACGACGGGCGCCGATGTCTCCCTGCACCTCACCCGGGTCCCGGACCCGCGCGCGTACGGGCTGGTGCCCACGGACGAACGGGGCAGGGTCACCGCCTTCCTGGAGAAGCCGCAGACCCCCGAGGAGATCGTCACCGACCAGATCAACGCGGGCGCGTACGTCTTCAACCGTTCGGTGATCGACACCATCCCCGCCGACCGCCCCGTCTCCGTGGAACGCGAGACCTTCCCCGGTCTGCTCGCGGAGGGCGCTCACCTCCAGGGCATGGTCGACTCCACGTACTGGCTCGACCTGGGCACCCCCCAGGCGTTCGTCCGCGGCTCCGCGGACCTGGTGCTGGGCCGGGCCCCCTCCCCGGCCGTGCCGGGCCGCTGCGGCGACCGCCTCGTCCTGGACAGCGCCTCGGTCGCGGTCGACGCCAAACTGACCGGCGGCACGGTGATCGGCCCCCAGGCCCGCGTGGGCGCGGGCGCGCGCATCGACGGCAGCACGGTGCTTGAGGGCGCCATCGTGGAGGAGGGCGCCCAGGTCCACGACTCCCTCGTCGGCGCCGGCGCCCGCATCGGCGCCCGCACGGTCCTCCAGGGCGCGGTAGTCGGCGACGGCGCATTGGTCGGCCCCGACAACGAGCTACGAGACGGCGTCCGCGTGTGGTGCGGAGCCGACATCCCGGCTGGCGCGGTCCGCTTCTCCTCCGACCAGTAACGGCCCCGCCGCCCCAGCCTCCCCGGCACCCCTCAGCCGCCTACGACGGAATCCCAGCCCTCCGGCGAAACCCCGACCCGCACGGCCGAAAACCCACCCCTCCGGCGTCAGAGGCCCCGCCGAACCCGGCTGCGCAACCAACGCCTCCGGCGTTTGAGGGGCGGCTGGGCCCGGGGTGGAGCCGGGTAGGGGTGGAGTTCCGTCGCTGTGCGACCCAGCCCCTCCGGCGTTTGAGGGACCGCCGGGCCTGGGGCGGGGCCGGGCAGGGGCGGAGCCCCGTTGCTGCGCGACCCAGCCCCTCCGGCGTTTGAGGAGCGGGGTCCGGGGCGGAGCCCCGGCGGGGGCCGAGGGGGCGGAGCCCCATCGTTTCGGGAAGGGGCGGGGTGGGGGCTCACCGCCGGAGGCACCCACGCCCCGCACTCAGCAACGGCACCCCCGCCCCTACATCCCCCGAAAGTCCCGCACCGCCAAGCGAGGCGCCCGCCGAGGCGGCGTACGCCCGGACAACAAAATCAGCCGAGCCGCGCGATACCGCTGCCCCGCATATGGCGCCAAAAGCTCAAGCATCGCCTCATCATCCGCCCCCCGCACCCCCGCAAGCGCATACCCGACAATCCCGGGCAAATGCAGATCGCCAACCGTAACCGCATCCGGCGTCCCATTGCTCCGCTGCAACGTCTCCGCCGCCGTCCAAGGCCCAATACCCGGAATCAACCGCAGCCGAGCCGAGGCAGCGGCAAGGTCCATGGACGCGGCCTCCTCCAGCCGCCGGGCAACCCGGACCGCCCGCAGAATCGTCGAGGAGCGCTTGGCGTCCACGCCCGCCCGATGCCACTCCCACGACGGGATCAGCGCCCAGCCCCGCGGATCGGGCATGACCCGCATCCGCATCCCCTCCGCAGGACCGGGCGCGGGCTCGCCATGGCGCTGGAGCAGCAGCCGCCAGGCGCGGTACGCCTCGATGCCGGTGACCTTCTGCTCAAGGATCGAGGGGATCAGGGACTCGAGGACCAGCCCGGTCCGGATGAGCCGGAGGCCAGGATGGCGCCGGTGCGCCTCGTGAACGAGCCGATGGCGGGGCACGAACGCCGACGGGTCGTCGTCCGCCCCGAGGAGGGCGGGCAGACCGTCCAGCAGCCACTCCGCCCCCGGCCCCCAGGCCCGCCCCTCGATCTCGGCACCCTTGCGCGCGATCCGTAGGGTCCCGGGCCCGGCCGGCGTCCGGCTCGCCCGCCAGAACGCGCCGTCCGCGCCGACCTGGAACGCGGGATCCCCGGGCCCTCGCTGCAGCACGCCGAGGTTACGCGCGAGGTCACAGGGGCCCGGGGGACTCCAGGTACGTCTCACACACACGCGGCCACCCTACGACCCACCGCCGCCCCACCGGGCCGGCACCCACCACACCACCGACCGCGCACCCCGCCCCACGGCGCCCGACACACCCGGCCACCCCCAAGGCGCACCCCAGCAACCACCCCCGCACCCGCGCTCCCACTCCGCACAACGCGCGCCCCCAACCCCCGCGCACGCGACCTCACCGCGCAACCGGTCCGCACAACCCCGGCACCAGACAACCCAGCCCCAAAGCCCCGACCGCACACACCTACCGCACCACCACGAACCCCTCGACCCCCCGCTCCGGCCGTGCCGCCGGCGGCACCGCGGCCTGGCCGACCGCGACCGTGCCCATCGGGTCCCAGTCGTCCGGCAGACCCAGGACCTCGCGCACCACCGGGCGGCAGAACATCGTGGACGACACCCACGCCGAGCCCAGCCCCTCACCCGCCAGCGCGACCAGCAGGTTCTGCACCCCGGCCCCCGCCGCGACCACGAACATCTCGCGCTCCGCCGTGTTCCGCCGCGGGTCGGGATAGGTGTGGGCGCCGTCGGCGACCAGGCACGGGACGACCAGGTACGGCGCCTTGCGCAGCACATCCCCGCGCCGCACCCGCTTGGCGATGCTCTCCTCCGAGAAGCCGTCCCCGCGCAGATCGGCGATCCAGGCGTCCCGCATCGCGTCCAGCAGCCGCGTCCGCGAGTCCTCCGACTCCAGCAGGACGAACCGCCACGGCGTCGTATGGTGCGGCGCCGGTGCGGTGACGGCGGCGGCGACCGCGCGCCGCACCGCCGCGCCGTCCACCGGCTCGTCGGTGAACTCCCGCACCGTACGACGTAGCGTCACCGCCTCCCGTACGGCCTCGGAGGTGCCCAGCCGGAACATGTCGTCCGCGGCCCCGCGCACCAACGCACGCGCGCCCGCATCCTCAGCACCGCCTTGCCCGTCAGCTCCCTCCGCTCCCTCAGCCCCCTCCACGCCCTCCGCGCCCTCAGCCCCCTCCGCTCCCTCAGCCCCGCCCAGCCCCTCGAACGCCACCACCTGCGGAAGCCCCCGCAACACGGCCACCGGCAGCCCCTCGGCCTTGCCCTTGACCAGGTCACCCGCGGCGGCCAACTCGTCAGCGGTGGCGACGATGGTCGCGCTCAGCGCGTTCCCGTACGCATCGACTCCGCCGCGCAGATCGTCCAGCACCCGCACCCCGGCCGCGCCGATGGCGACATCGGTGACCCCGGTCCGCCACGGCCGCCCGAACGTGTCGGTGACGATGACGCCGACCTCCACGCCGAGCACCTCCCGCAGCCCGGCCCGGATCGCCCGCGCCGAGGCGTCGGGGTCCTCGGGGAGCAACAGGACCGTCCCGGAAGGGGTGTTGGAGGCATCGACCCCGGCGGCGGCCATGACCAGGCCGTGGCGGGTCTCGACGATCCGCGTACGGCCGCGCCGCGCCACGACCCGCACCGTCTCGGCGTCTATGGCCGCCTCGCGGTCGGTCGCCTCGACGACGCGCCCCTCCGCCTTGCTGACGATCTTGGAGGTGACCAGCAGCACATCGCCGTGCGCGAGCCCCGGCAGACCACCCGAGGTCGCGGCGTCGGCGATCAGCTTGGCGAGGTCGTCACCGGGCCGCACCTCCGGCATCCCGGGCAGGGCCCACACCTGATACGACGGCAGCTCCCCCGACGATCCCCCCGATGCGCGCCTCGACGCGTTCCCCGGCGATCCCCCCGACGCGTCCCCCGGCCCGCCCCGCACCGCGCTCATCCCCGCACCTCTTCCGCCAGCGCCAGCGCCTCGGCCGCCATCGCCGCCGTGGCCTTCAGGTCCGCCATCATCAGCGGGATCGCCCGGCAGCGGATCCCGGCGGCCTCGACCTCCTCGACCGCGCTCGCGTCGACGGTGTCGACGAGCCAGCCGTCCAGCAGCCCGGAGCCGTAGTGCTTGGCGACGGCGGCGGCGGTGGACTCGACGCCGACGGCGGCGAGCACCTTGTCGGCCATGCCGCGCACGGGCGCGTCGCCCACGATGGGGGACAGGCCCACGACCGGGACCCCGGCGTCGGCGATGGCCTCGCGCACCCCGGGCACGGCGAGGATCGTGCCGACGCTGACCACCGGGTTGGACGGCGGGAAGAGGACGACATCGGCGTCGGCGATGGCCTCCAGGACGCCGGGCGCCGGTTTGGCCTGGTCGGCGCCGACGGGAACGACGGCGTGAGCGGGCACGGAGGCGCGCAGCCGCACCCAGTACTCCTGGAAGTGGACGGCCTTACGGCCTTCACCATCGGGGTCGTCGATCAGGACGTGGGTCTCCACGCGGTCGTCCGTCATGGGCAGCAGCCGCACCCCCGGCTGCCACCGGGCGCACAGCGCCTCGGTGACGGCGCTCAGCGGATAGCCCGCGCTGATCATCTGCGTACGGACTATGTGCGTGGCGAAGTCGCGGTCGCCGAGGCCGAACCACTCGGGCCCCACTCCGTACGCCGCCAGCTCCTCCTTGACGGTGAAGGTCTCGTCGGCCCGGCCCCAGCCCTGCTCCTCGTGGATGCCACCGCCGAGGGTGTACATCACGGTGTCGAGGTCGGGGCAGACCTTGAGGCCGAAGAGGTGGATGTCGTCGCCGGTGTTCCCGATGACGGTGATGTCGGCGTCCGGAGCCGCCGACATCAGACCGCGAAGGAAACGGGCGCCGCCGATACCGCCTGCCAGAACCACAATGCGCATGGAGCACAGTGTTGCAGCAGCCTCGGACATCGGGGGCGTTCGGGGCGGCTCATCCGCCGAGGGCGCCCAGCGCGTCCGCCCCGGCCCCGGCGGGCAACTCGGCGCTCTGGGTGGGGTGCAGCGGCATCTCGGTCAGCCCGGGGAAGTAGATGTGCAGACTGACGGCCGGTTCGAGGGCGTCGTTGACGACGTCGTGCGCATAACCGGGCGCGAAGACGCGCTGTGCGCCGGCGCGCAGAGTGTGCCGCGCGCCGCGCGTCCCCACCCGCTCGGTGAGCTCGCCCTGGAGCAGGGTCAGCACCCCGGAGGACCGGCCGTGGTCATGGGCGCCGCTGCCCTGTCCGGGCACCCAGCTGAGCAGCCACACCTCATAGCCGGGGCCGGTGCGCAGCCGGTGGTACCAGCGGCTGGTGGCGTCGTACTGGACGAGGTGCGCCCAGCCGTCGCGGTCGGCCGCGATGGTGCGGGCCAGGCCCGCGAAGGCGGAGACGGTGGAGGGGTGCGCGGGTACGGGCGGCAGCAGATGCGGGATGGCGAGCGGGTCACCGGCGATCTGGACGTCGCTGTTCATGCGGTGGTGTTCCTCGGCGGGAAGGGCGCGGAGAGAGCGCCGTAAGGACGCGGTGGGGCGGTAGGGGCGCGGTAAGGGCGCGAGGTGCGATCTGACGCGGGGTGCGGTCTCAGTACGAGACGCCGCGTGCGGAACGCGGAGAAAGCTGGAGCTCAGGAGGCATCAACAGCTCGAACAGCGACAGCGAGCCCGCACAGCGCAGCGGAACCCGTGGTCACGGGTCGGCAGGGGCGCGTGGGTCACTGACATGCGACCAAGGAGACCCGGATCGCCGCGCCGCTGTCAACTTCGTCTCACGTTTCAGGTCAAGGTTCACCTCATCCGGTCGCTGTGGAGGCAGAAAGGTTTGTGTGCGCGTTGTACGGGTGACACGGCGCATCAACGCGCACCACTCCCGCACCACCCCGCCCACTCCGCACCATCTCCCGCGTGATGCAACGGGACCGGCGCCGATGGCGTCCTCCTCAGTGAGTGAGAGGAGGGACCCAGGCAACGGATGGGGAAGGTGCCGCGTTTAGGCCGATTTGAACACTTTCCGCGCAGCCTTGGTTCCCCAGAGTGAATAAGAGGCCCAATAGCAGATCTCGGCTTGACTGGCCCGGATCGGCACACTTGTAATTTCACTCGTGTCGTTCTGCCGCTTCACCGACGGCATCAGGCACGGGGACGCAAAGACAGACGAGGGGCGCACATGACCGAGTTGTTCCAGCAACTGCTGGTCGAAGAGGCGGACGAGGAGCTCGGTTGGCAGGAGCGCGCACTGTGCGCCCAGACCGATCCCGAGTCGTTCTTCCCGGAAAAGGGCGGATCCACCCGTGAGGCGAAGAAGGTCTGCCTCGCCTGCGAGGTCCGTTCCGAGTGCCTCGAGTACGCCCTCGCCAACGACGAGCGCTTCGGCATCTGGGGCGGTCTCTCCGAGCGCGAGCGCCGCCGCCTGAAGAAGGCCGCCGTCTGACCCACGGCGTCCAAGGCCCGCCGTCTGACCCACGGCGTCTGACCCACGGCGTCCGAGATCCGCCAGATCCGCCGGACCCCTCTCAGGGCCGCCGGACCCGCCGGACCTGGCAGAACCGCATGACCCGCGCTGACATATCCGCACAGTTCACGGCGGAGTGAGCCACCGCGACCGGTCCGCCCCCGAGCCCATGGCGACGGGAGGCGGACCGGTCGCTTACACAGCCGTTAGTGTGGGGCCCCGTCCGAGACGCTCCAACGCCCTCATGGGGCGCACGCGTCCACCGCAGTCCAGCGAACCGGGGCCCGTACCTCGATGTCCGTGCACAGCCACCCGGCGGCCCAACACCCGGCCGCCACCGCCGCGTTTGCGCCCGCTCACGAACCGGTTCAGACACCGGCCTATCCGCGTCATGTCGTCACCGCCGTACTGGTCGCCCACGACGGCGCCCGCTGGCTGCCCGACGCGCTGTCCGGTCTGCTCGGCCAGGAGCGCCCGGTCCAGAGCGTCATCGCGGCCGACACCGGCAGCGCCGACGACTCCGCCCGGCTGCTCACCGAGACCCTCGGCGAGGAGCGGGTGCTGCACATGGCGCGCCGCAGCGGCTTCGGCACGGCCGTCGCCGAAGCGGTCCGTACGGCCCCGGTGCTGGGCCCCGAGGAGCTCACGTACCTCAAGCGCCCCAGCGGCTGGGACCCCGTCAACCGTGCCTGGCGCGACGACGCCTACGACATGCCGGAGCTGCCGCACGGCGAGCCCGTCCAGTGGCTGTGGCTGCTGCACGACGACTGCGCGCCCGAGCCCGACGCGCTGGCCGAGCTGCTGCGGGTGGTCGACGCCGAGTTCACCGCCAACCGCGAGCCCGCGATCGTCGGACCCAAGCTGCGCGGCTGGTACGACCGCCGGCAGCTGCTCGAGGTCGGCGTCAGCATCGCCCGCAGCGGCCGCCGCTGGACCGGCCTGGAGCGGCGCGAGCAGGACCAGGGCCAGCACGACCAGGTGCGCCCGGTGCTGTCGGTGTCCAGCGCGGGCATGCTGGTGCGCCGCGATGTGTGGGAGCAGCTGGGCGGTTTCGACTCGCGGCTGCCCCTGATGCGCGACGACGTCGACCTGTGCTGGCGCGCCCAGGCGGCCGGGCACCAGGTGCTGGTGGCCCCGGACGCCGTGCTGCGGCACGCGGAGGCGTCCGCGCGCGAGCGGCGGCCCATCGACTGCGTGGGGCGCTCGGTAGCGAACCCCCATCGCGTGGACAAGGCGGGCGCCGTCTACACCCTGCTGGTCAACACCCGGGGCGCGCTGCTGCCCTATGTGATGCTGCGGCTCCTGTTCGGCACGCTGCTGCGCACCCTGGCCTATCTCGTGGGCAAGGTGCCGGGGCAGGCCCTGGACGAGGTCGCCGGTCTCTTCGGCGTGCTGCTGCGGCCGGGGCGGATCCTCGCCGCCCGTAAGCGCAGAGGGCGCCCCGCGACGGAGCCGAGCGAGCTGCGGCCGCTCTTCCCGCCGCCCGGCGCAACCGTAAGGGCGACGGTCGAGCAAGTCGCCAGCAATATTGGCGGCCGTTCCGAGCCCGAGCTGTCCTCCGGGGGGCGGCACGGCGCGGTCGAGTCCGGGCCCGGCGGCGACGACGCCGACTTCCTGGAGATCGAGCAGTTCGCCCGGCTCAAGCGGATCGCGCGCAAGCCCGGCCCGATGCTCTTCCTCGTGCTGCTGGTGGTCTCACTGGTCGCCTGCCGGGATCTGCTGGGCGCCGGCGCGCTCGCGGGTGGCGCCCTGCTGCCCGCGCCCGCCCATGTCTCCGAGCTGTGGTCGAGCTATGTGGACGGCTGGCATCCGGTCGGCACCGGCGGAACGCAGTCCGCGCCGCCGTACCTGGCCGCCCTCGCCTCGCTGGCCACGGTCTTCCTGGGCTCCACGGGCTTCACGCTGACCCTGTTGCTGGTGTGTTCGGTGCCGCTGGCCGGGTTCACCGCGTACTTCGCCTCCCGGCCGCTGGTGGAGTCCCGGCTGCTGCGCGCCTGGGGAAGCGTCGCGTACGCCTTCCTCCCGGCCGCGACCGGGGCGCTCGCGGGCGGGCGGCTCGGCACCGCCGTGCTCGCCGTACTGCTGCCACTGATGGCCCGGGCGGCGGCCGCCGCGACCGGCTTCACCGGCAACGGGACGCGGCTGCCGAGCTGGCGGGCGACGTGGGCGTACGCGCTGCTGCTGACGTTCACCATGGCCTTCACCCCGGTCGTCTGGCCGATGGCGCTCCTCCTGGGCGCCGGTGTGCTCGTGCTGCGCCACCGGCAGAGCGGCACCGAGCAGCTCATGGGGTACGGGCTGCGGTTCCTGAGCCTCGTCGTCACCCCGCTCGTCGTGCTCGCCCCCTGGTCGCTGGAGCTCGTCACCGACCCGGCCCGCTTCCTGAAGGAGGCCGGGCTGGACCGCGGCGCCGACTCCGCCTCCGCCCTGGACCTGCTCGCGCTCAGCCCCGGCGGCCCCAACGGCGGCGGCACGCTGCTGCTGCTCGGCTTCGTCCTGGCCGCGCTCGCCGCACTGATGCGCCGGGAGCGGCAGACGGTGGTGCGCGCCGCGTGGGCCGTGGCGCTCACCGGCTTCCTCTTCGCGGCGCTCACGAGCGGCTCCGGCTGGGCCGGGCCCGCGACCCTCGTCTACGGCCTGGCGCTGCTGACCGCCGCCGTGGTCGGCGCCGAGGACGCGCGGGAGCGGGTGGCGGCGCAGAGCTTCGGCTGGCGCCAGCCGGTGGCGCTGCTGATCGCGGTCGCCACGGTCGCCGCGCCGCTGTACGCCGCCGTCACCTGGATGACGGGCGGCGCGGACGGCCCGGTGGGGCGGCGCGACCCCTCGCAGGTCCCGGCGTTCGTGGCGGCCGAGAGCGCCACCGAGGACCAGGCCCGCACCCTGGTGCTCGGCGGCGACAGCAGCGCCGCCCGCGCCGACTACGCCCTGGTGCGCGGCTCCGGCGCCCGGCTCGGCGACGGCGAACTCGCGGCGGCGGGAGGCTCCGACACCCGGCTCGACGGCGTCGTGGCCAATCTGATCGCGGGCTCCGGCGCCGACCAGACCCGTCAGCTCGGCGGCTACGCGGTGCGCTATGTGTACGTCCAGAAGGGCGCGCCGCCGGAGATGGAGCGGGTGCTGAACGCGACCCCGGGCCTCACCCAGCTCAGCCGGGAGCACGGCGGGGTGCTGTGGCGGGTCGACCAGCGGGTCTCGCGGGTCTCCATCGTCCCGGCCGAGTCCTCGGGCCGCCCGGCGGGCGGGGCGGCGGCCAAGCCGGTGCACGTGGCGTCCGGCCCCGTCGAGGCACACACCACGGTCCCGGACGGCACGGCCGGGCGGGTGCTGCGGATCGCCGACCGGTCCGCGCCCGACTGGCAGGCCACGCTCGACGGCAAGCCGCTGAAGCCGACGACGGTCGACGGCTGGGCGCAGGGCTTCGAACTCCCGGCGAGCGGCGGCCGGTTGGACCTCACCTACGACACGCCCATCACGCACACCGCATGGGTGTGGGCGCAGGGGCTGCTCGCGGTCGTGCTGCTGGTGCTCGCACTGCCGGGCCGCCGCCGGAACGTCGACGACGACCTGCCGGACGCGGAGGGCGCGGCCGCCGCCGTCACCGCCGAGGACCTGGCGGGCGACGGCCGCCGGGCGCGGCGGCTGCGGGCCGCCGCGGAGGCGCAGGCGGCGCAGGCCGCGCAGGACGGGGGCGCCAAGGGGCGGCCGGAGACGGACCCGGCCGCCGCGGACGCGATGGCCGGGCAGCCGGGCGAGATTCCCCCGCCGGGCCGGATTCCCCCGCAGCCGGGTGAGCCGCCGATGCCGGGTGAGCCGCCCATGCCGGGTGAGCCGCCGCTGCGGCCGGCCGCCGAGCCGGCCGCCATGGGCGACCCTTACGGCGACAACGCGATGGCGAACGCCCCTTACGGCGACCAGACGGCCGCCGGTGACCCGTACGCGGCGGTGCCGCACCAGCAGCAGTACGGGCAGCAGTGGGACGCGCAGACGTACGCCGACGCCGGATACGGCCAGTACCCGGCCGGTCAGTACCAGGGCGAGCAGTACGCGGGGGATCAGCACCAGGGCGAGCAGTACCAGGGCGAGGGCTACGCGGGCCAGTACTCCGGCGGCCAGTACCCGGCCGGTGCCTACCAGGGCGGCTATCAGGACACCGGCTACCCGGCCGGCTACCAGGAGGGCCAGTACCCGGCGGACCCGTCGTACGCGGGCGGCCAGTACGCCGACCCTTACGGCTACGACCAGCAGCAGCCCTATGCCGACGGCGGCTACCCCCAGCAGGGCGACACGACGTACGGCGGCGCCGACCCCGAGGACCGCCGCGACGGGAGCGATCAGCAGCGATGAACCGCACCACCCTGTCCCTGATCGGCGCCGCCACGGCGCTGGCCGCCGTCACCGGCGTCGCGGCCCTCACGGGGGGCTCCTCCGACGACGCGGACGCTTCCGCGAAGGCCGCCACCCGGCTGCCCGTGCAGCGCTCGACGCTGCTGTGCCCGACGCCCTCCTCCTCGGATGTGAGCAGCACCACCTACACGGCGTACACGCCCAAGCGGGACGGCGTGGACGCCAAGGACGGCACCGCCGGACTGCTGCCCGCCCAGAACCCCTCTGACGACACGACGGACCCCGGCGGCGACGGCGGTAAGGACGACGGCAAGAACGGTAAGGACGGTAAGGACGGCGGGAAGGGCGGCCAGGCGGCCCCGGGCGGCGACAAGCCCGTGCTGCCCCTGAAGGAGCCCGGCAAGCCCGTCACCACCGAGGAGAGCAGCGCGGACGCGCCCGCGCTCATCGGCACCGCCGACGGCCGCTTCGCGCCCGGCTGGACCGTCCAGCAGACCACCACGATCGACGCGGGCAGCGGGCGCGGCCTCCTGGGCACCGCGTGCACCGCGCCCGACACGGACTTCTGGTTCCCCGGCGTCAGCACCGACCGGAACCGCCAGGACTTCGTCCATCTGACGAACCCGGACGACGCCGCGGCCGAGGTGGACCTGAAGCTCTACGGCCCGAGCGGCAGGCTGAAGCCCTCCACCGACGAAGCGATCACCGTCCCGCCCCGCTCCACGGTCCCGATCCTGCTCTCGACCCTCACCGACCAGCGGGCGGCCGGGGCCTCGCTCCATGTGACGACCCGCACCGGCCGGATCGGGGCAGCCGTGCAGGCCGTGGACCAGAAGGCGGGCAGCGACTGGCTCCCGGCCTCCGCCGTGCCCTCGACGAGCGTCGCGATCCCCGGCATCCCCAAGGACGCCACCTCGGCCCGCCTGATCGTCTTCGCGCCCGGGTCCGACGACGCGGACCTCAAGGTGCGGCTGGCCGGGCCGAACAACGCGATCACCCCGGCCGGACATGAGTCGCTGCACGTCAAGAGCGGGATGACGACCGCGATCGACCTCGGCGACGTGACCAAGGGCGAGCCCGGCTCGCTGCTGCTCACCCCCGAGGGCGGCGAGGGCCCGGCCACACCGGTCGTGGCCGCGCTCCAGGTGACCCGGGGCAAGGGGAGCGACCAGGAGACGGCTTTCATCCCCGCGACCGCCGCGATCGAGCGCAGCGCCACCGCGGCCGACAACCGCTCCAAGGGCTCCACGCTCTCCCTGGTGGCGCCGCGCGCGTCCGCCAAGGTGCGCATCACGGCCTCGGCGGGCGCGGAGGGCGGCAGCCCGGTCAGCAAGACCTACGAGATCAAGGGCGGCACCACCAAGGCCCTGGAGCCACCCCGCCCGGCCTCGGGCAAGGGCCCGTACGCGGTCACGGTCGAGCGGCTCTCCGGCGGCCCGGTGCACGCCTCACGGATGCTGGCGCTGGCGGAGGGCGGCGTGCCGATGTTCACGATCCAGTCGCTGCCGGACGACCGGGGCACGGTCGCGGTGCCGGAGGCGGGCCAGGACCTGTCCCTGCTCAACGACGACTAGGGCGGGGCTGGAGCCCCGGCCGCCCACCGCTCCCGCCCGTAGGGCTCGTCCGCTGGAGGGTGTCCGGCGCGTGACAGTGGCCTCGCCCTCCGGACCTCGGGGTCTGGGGCGGAGCCCCAGTTGTGGGAAGGGGCGGGGAGGGGAGCAGCCCGCCGCAGGCGTACGCGTACCGCCGGACGCCTCCTGCCCCTGCCCGTACGGCGTGCCCGCCGCTCCCACCCGTACTGCGGCTACTCCTGCCCGTACCGCGGGTCCACGGACTCCGGGGCCAGCCCCAGCAGCTCCGCCACCTGCTCGACCACGACCTCATGCACCAGCAGCGCCCGCTCGTCGCGGTTCTTCGCCCGGATCTCGACCGGGCGGCGGTAGATCACGATCCGGTCCGGCGCGTCCCCGCGGGCCGCGATGAAGCGCCCGAGCGGCACGGACTCGCCGTCCCAGCCGTCCGTCCCGCCGTGCCCGTCCGGGCCACCGCCCGACCCCGGGCCGCCCAGCCCCGACGTGGGCACCTCGAGCACCGTGAAGTCGACCCCGGACAGCTGTGGCCAGCGCCTCTCCAGCCGCTCCGCCGAGTCCTGCACAAGATCGACGAAGGACTCCGCGCGGCTGACCGAGAGCGGCACCTGGGGAGGCGCGATGGGGCCGCGCATACCTCGTCCGTGGCGATCGCGACGACGGGGGCGCGGCTCGGACTGATGGGGGTGTACGGGCCTGGTCATCACTCCGAGGGTAGCCGTCGCCGACCCGCCGTCATGCGCTTACCGGACAGCCGTGCCGGATGTCGCCAAATGAGCATTCCAGCCATGCTTGGGTCCAAAAACGGACGTCTCTTGAGCCGCTTCCCCGACCCAGGATGATCTCTCTCGGTTCGAGTGCTGACCGGATTCGTTGTGGGCGGTTCTGGCCGCGTCGAAGGTCCACGCTGGTCAGCCAGTAAGTTCACGTTTCGGGTACACGGTGCGAACCAGGACGACACGGCGGAGTGAGCTGGTGGAGAGTCGTCGCGGCCCGCTCAAGAGTGCGGTACCGTCCAACGTCGTGAGCCCTGTACGTCGCTGTTCGCGCACCGCCTGCGGCCGCCCCGCCGTCGCGACGCTGACGTACGTCTACGCGGATTCGACCGCCGTTCTCGGGCCGCTCGCCACCTACGCCGAGCCGCACTGCTACGACCTCTGCTCGGAGCACTCCGAGCGGCTGACCGCGCCGCGCGGCTGGGAGGTCGTCCGGCTCGCCGTCGACAGCGGTCCGCCCCGGCCCAGCGGTGACGATCTGGAGGCACTGGCCAACGCGGTCCGCGAGGCCGCCCGCCCGCATGAGCGCGCGGCGGGGGCGGCGGCCGGTTCCGGGGGCTCCGGGGGCGGGCACGGCGGCCGGGAGGGCGACCCGCGTGAGGTCGCGCGCCGCGGCCATCTGCGCGTGCTGCGGTCGCCCGAGCCCTGATCGGCTTTCAACGGCCCGCCGCGGGCCTCACCGGCCTTCGCGCGTACCCTGACCCGCTTTCTCCGCGATCTCCCCGCGTTCCGCGATCTCCCCGCGTTCCGCGGCATTCGGCGGCATCGGCGGCGATCCCCGGGATCACTTCCCGACGGAGCATTGACTGTGACTTGGCGCGGACACGACCATGCCTGCACCCCAGGGTCCTCCGTTTCCGCATCACGGATGTGACCTTCCAGGGATGGCCCACGCCGGGAGGCCCGTGTGTTCGTGCAGCAGTTGGACCCCGTCGCCGATTCACTCTCCCTGTCCGCCCTCGTCGCCACCCTCCCCCTCGTCACCGTCCTCGTCCTGCTCGGCGGGGTGCGGATGCGTGCCCACTACGCGGGCCCCATAGGGCTCGTCGTCGCCGCCCTCGTCGCCTGGCTCCCGTACGGCATGCCCGTCGGCCAGACCGTCTCCAGCGCCGCCCAAGGGGCGCTCTTCGGCCTCTTCCCCATCCTGTGGATCGTCGTCAACGCCCTGTGGGTGTACCGGATGACCGTCCGCACCGACCACTTCGACGTGCTGCGCCGCTCCTTCGGCCGGCTCTCGGACGACCCCCGCGTCCAGGCCCTCGTCATCGCCTTCTGCTTCGGTGCGCTCCTGGAGGCGCTCGCCGGGTTCGGCGCACCGGTGGCGATCTGCTCGGTCATGCTCGTGGCGCTCGGCTTCGACCCGGTGCGCGCCGCCGTCGTCGCGCTCGTCGCCAACACCGCGCCGGTCGCCTTCGGCGCCATGGCCACCCCGGTGGTGACGCTCGCTCAGGTCACCGGGCTGCCGCTGGACTCCGTGGCCGCCGTCGTGGGCCGGCAGACCCCGCTGCTCGCCCTCGTGGTGCCGCTGCTGCTGGTCGCGCTCGTCGACGGGCGGCGCGGGCTGCGCGAGACCTGGGCGCCCGCGCTCGCCTGTGGGGTCGCCTTCGCCATCGCCCAGTTCGCCGTCTCCAACTACCTCTCCGTCCAGCTCGCCGACATCGCGGCGGCGCTGCTCGGCGCGGCCGTGCTGGTGGCCGTGCCCGCCGCCCGGCGCCCCGCCGAGGAGCCGGTGCGCGCCGCCGTGCTCACCGGCGTACGCAGCGATGACCTGGACCGCGACGACCCGCGCCGGGAGGTGGTGCGCGCCTACGCCCCGTACGCGCTCATCGTCGCGATCTTCTCCATCGCCCAGATCGGCCCGGTCAAGGACCTCCTGGCCAAGACCACCCGCACCTTCGACTGGCCCTTCCTGGACGTCGCCGACCCCGACGGAAAGGCGGTGGGCGCCAACGTCTTCTCGATGCCGCTGATCGCCACCGGCGGCACCCTGGTGCTGGTGGCCGGGGTGGCCACCGCCGCCGTGCTGAAGGTGACCGCGGGCGACGCCCTGCGGGAGTGGGCGGCCACGGTGCGCGAGCTGCGTCATGCGATCCTTACGGTCACCTCGGTGCTCGCGCTCGCCTATGTCATGAATCTCTCGGGGCAGGCCGCCACCATCGGCCACTTCGTCGCGGCCGCCGGGGCCGGGCTGGCCTTCCTCTCCCCGGTGCTCGGCTGGTTCGGCGTCGCCGTCTCCGGCTCGGACACCTCCGCGAACGCCCTCTTCGGCGCCCTCCAGGTGACCGCCGCCCGCGAGTCCGGGCTCTCCCCGGACCTGCTGGCCGCCGCCAACAGCTCGGGCGGGGTGCTGGGCAAGATGATCTCCCCGCAGAACCTCACCATCGCGTGCGCGGCGGTCGGGCTGAAGGGGCGTGAGGGTGACTTGCTCCGTAAGGTGCTGCCGTGGAGCCTCGCGCTGCTGCTGGTGATGTGCCTGATCGTCGTCGCGCAGTCGTCGTTCCTGCTGGGCTGGATGCTGCCGTGATCCGGCCGGGGACGGTCCGCGGCGGGCCGCCCGGGTTGGCCGACAGCACGCCGCGCGACGGGGCTCACAGTTCCGGCCCAGGTCCTGCGGGTAGGTTTTGAGGTCCGCAGGGACGTACGCGGAGACGTCCGCAGGGACGTACGCGAGACGTCCGTAGAGACATCTCCACCAGGACCTCCAGAAGGGGTTGGCTGTGCCCGACTTGTCGCAGATCGTGAAGGCGTACGACGTGCGCGGTGTGGTCCCGGACCAGTGGGACGAGTCGCTCGCCGAACTCTTCGGCGCCGCTTTCGCCCGGGTGACCGACGCGGACGCGATCGTCGTCGGCCATGACATGCGCCCCTCCTCGCCCGGTCTGGCGCGGGCCTTCGCGCGCGGCGCCGCCTCGCTCGGGGTGGATGTGACCGAGATCGGACTGTGCTCGACCGATCAGCTCTACTTCGCGAGCGGATATCTCAACCTGCCCGGCGCGATGTTCACCGCCAGCCACAACCCCGCGCGGTACAACGGCATCAAGATGTGCCGCGCGGGCGCCGCCCCCATCGGCCAGGACAGCGGGCTCGCCGAGATCCGCGCCCTGGTGGAGGGGTGGGCGGACAGCGGCGCGCCCGAGCTCGCCGCCCAGCCCGGCACCCTCACCCAGCGGGACGTCCTCGCCGACTACGCCGCCCACCTGCGCTCGCTGGTGGACCTGACCGCCATCCGGCCGCTGAAGGTCGTCGTGGACGCGGGCAACGGCATGGGCGGCCACACCGTCCCGACCGTCTTCGAGGGGCTCCCGCTCGAGCTCGACGCCCTCTACTTCGAGCTGGACGGCACCTTCCCCCACCACGAGGCCAACCCGCTCGACCCGAAGAACATCGTCGACCTCCAGGCGCGGGTCCGGGAGACCGGTGCCGACATCGGGCTCGCCTTCGACGGCGACGCCGACCGCTGCTTCGTCGTGGACGGGCGCGGCGAGCCGGTGTCCCCCTCCGCCATCACCGCCCTGGTCGCCTCCCGCGAGCTGGCCAAGCACCCGGGCGGGACGGTCATCCACAACTGCATCACCTCCTGGTCGGTCCCCGAGGTCGTCAAGGAGAACGGCGGCACCCCCGTCCGCACCCGCGTGGGCCACTCCTTCATCAAGGCCGAGATGGCCCGCACCGGCGCGATCTTCGGCGGCGAGCACTCGGCGCACTACTACTTCCGCGACTTCTGGAACGCCGACACCGGCATGCTGGCCGCCCTGCACGTCCTGGCCGCGCTCGGCGGCCAGAAGGGCCCGCTGTCGGACCTGGTCGCCCAGTACGACCGGTACGCGGCCTCCGGCGAGATCAACAGCACCGTCGACGACCAGGCCGGGCGCATGGAGGCCGTCAAGGCGGCGTACGAGCGCCGCGAGGGCGCCGAACTCGACGAACTCGACGGCCTTACGGTCACCACCGCCAACTGGTGGTTCAACCTGCGCCCCTCCAACACCGAGCCGCTCCTCCGCCTGAACGTCGAGGCCCGAGACCAGGAGACGGCGGCCGAGGTCCGCGACGAGGTCCTCTCCATCGTCCGCGCCTAGCCCTTACGGCGGCCGACGCGGGGCCCGTCCGCCTCCTCGGGGAGCCGGACGGGCCCCGAAGGAAGCGCACCATGGGGGGCGTGGTGCCGCGTGCCCGTCAGGCGCCGAAGCGGTCGCGCGCGTCCTCGATGTGACCGAGGTACTGGTGGGTCCAGCCGCAGATGGCGTCGACCGTGGTGCGCAGGGCCCGCCCCGGCTCGGTGAGGGTGTACTCGACCCGTGGCGGCACGGTGGGGTGCACCCTCCGGTCGACCAGGCCGTTGCGCTCCAGCATGCGCAGGTTCTGGGTGAGCATCTTGTGGCTGACGCCCTCGACCTCGTTCCGCAGCTCGCTGAAGCGCAGGGTGCGATCACCGAGCGCCTCGATGATCAGGAGCGCCCACTTGTTGGCGACGTCCGAGAAGATCTCCCGCGCCAGCGAGTCCGCGCGCCTGAGGTCCGCGTCCTCGGGC
This sequence comes from Streptomyces sp. 5-10, assembly GCF_014712245.1. Lineage (NCBI taxonomy): Bacteria > Bacillati > Actinomycetota > Actinomycetes > Kitasatosporales > Streptomycetaceae > Streptomyces > Streptomyces sp. 5-10. The sequence goes on along the minus strand of NZ_JACVYG010000045.1, from coordinate 10,633 downwards.
AGGCCCTTGAGCTGCTGCTTGGTCACCATAGGGTTCCCCAGTCACGGAAAGGTGCGTTCTTCCAGGTCGGCTGTCACTCTCCTACGGTTTCCGAGTAACCGCAAGAGAGCGAACCGCGGCCCGGCTTGGCCGACCTCCGGAGGGGGAAGGCCCCCGGGCGAGCGCCGCGACGTCCTTACGAGGCCCGCGGCGCCCCATCGACGTCACTACGGGCGCCGCAGGAGGTTCGCGGCGCCCTTACGGTCGTCAGCGCGCGGCCCCCCGCAGCCGCGCGCGGCCTCACGGATACGGGCGTCCGCGGCGCCTTACGGAAGCCCTCGCGCCCCTTGCGGAAGCCCTCGTGTCCTTACGGAGGCCCGCGCGCGGTACCCACAGCGTTTCCGGAGACCGGGGGAGCCCCGGGCTCCGGGTACACCGGCCGCGCCCCGCGCCCGCCCGGCGGTACGCTGACCTCGCCGGACCGATATCCGGCTGGACCCATACCCGAAGGGACGACCCCATGCCGCTCGAAGCCGGTCTTCTGGAGATCCTCGCCTGTCCGGCGTGCCACGCCCCGCTGCGCGAGGAGCAGTCCCCGGAGACCCTCGAGCTGGTGTGCACGGGCGAGGGGTGCGGTCTCGCGTACCCCGTGCGGGACGGCATCCCCGTGCTGCTCGTCGACGAGGCGCGCCGCCCGGGCTGACCCGGCGGCCCGCCCGGGGCCCCAGCCCCGCGCGGTCCCACGCGTAAGCCCCGCGCGATCCCACGCGTACCGCCCGCCACGGCGATCGGAGGCCGAAGCACGATGCTCGACGAATCCCTCCTCGACGCCCCAGAGGCCCTCGCCCGCGCCGATACCCGCGGGCTGCTGCGCGGAGCCGCCGAGGCCGGAGCCCGCGTCCGCACCGCCGCCCGGCACGCCGCCGAGGCCGGGATAGGCGACCTCAAGCCGGACGGGCGCCCGCGCGCCGTCATGGTCGCGGGCCCGGGGGCGGCCGGAAGCTGCACCGCCGACCTCCTCGGCGCGCTCAGCGGAGGCAACTGCCCGGTCAGCCTGATCATGCCCACTGGCGTGGCCCCCGCGCCGGGCGCCCTGCGCTGGACGCTGCCCGGCTGGGCGGGCCCGCTCGACCTGCTGGTCATCGCGACCCCGGACGGCACGGAACCGGGCCTTCCGCGCCTGGTCGAGCAGGCGTACCGCCGCGGCTGCGCCATCGTCTCGGTCGCCCCGGGCCAGTCCCCGCTGGCCGACGCGGTCATCCAGGCCCGCGGCCTGATGGTGCCGCTGGCCACGGCGTCGTACGGCTCGGCCCCGTACGCCACCGGCGGGTACGGCACCGACCCGTACCGTGGGGAATCGCACGCGCCCGGCGCGCCCGGCGCCGAGGACGCCGCCCTCGCCGAGGGCGCCCTCGGCGGCGCCCCCGCCATGTACGGGACGCCCTCCGCCCCGCAGCCCGTCGAGCCGCCCGGCACCGCCCCCGACGAGATGACCGGCCCCGCGCTGCCGGGCACGCTGTGGGCCCTGCTCACCCCGCTGCTCCTGCTGGTCGACCGGATCGGCCTGGTGTCCGCGCCGCCCACCGCGCTGCAGCAGGTGGCCGACCGGCTCGACCAGGTCGCCGAGCGCTGCGGCCCGGCCATCGCCACCTACACCAACCCCGCCAAGACGCTCGCGGCCGAGCTCGCCGGGGCGCTTCCGCTGCTGTGGACCGAGGGCCCGGTCGCCGCCGCGACCGGACGGCGCTTCTCGGGGCTGCTCGCGGCGCTCGCCGGGCACCCCGCGCTCGTCGCCGAGCTCCCCGGGGCGCTCGCCGCGCACGGCGCGCTGCTGACCGGGGCGTTCGCGGGCGGTGCCGACCCGGACGACTTCTTCCGCGACCGGGTGGAGGAGCCCGAGGCGCTCCGCGCCCGGATCGTGCTGCTCCACGACGAGCCGGTGGGCCCCATCTCGGCCGTGCCGACCGCCCGGGAGCTCGCGCTGGCGCACGAGACCGCGTTCAGCGAGCTGGAACCGGCCGAGGGCACCCCACTGGAGAGCGCCGCGGAACTTCTCGCCATCACCGATTTCGCCGCCGTTTACCTCACGCTCGCTTCGCCGGATAGAACTTGAGGCCGTCATAGGCCTTGAGCACGACCGTAAGGCCGTACTCAAGGCCGTGTAAGGCACGCACCACCCGCCATACCGCCCCTCACTGCACAGTCAGGAACCGCACCGCATGGACCGCCTCGTCAACACCGTGCGCCCCTACGCCTGGGGCTCCACCACCGCCATCCCGGAGCTGCTGGGCGTCCGGCCGACCGGGGAGCCGCAGGCCGAGATGTGGATGGGTGCGCACCCAGGGGCGCCGTCCCGGATCGACCGGGGCGCGGGCTCCGTCGCGCTCTCCGAGGTGATCGCCGCGGATCCGGAGGGCGAGCTCGGCGCGGACGCCGTAAGGCTCTTCGGGCCCCGGCTGCCGTACCTGCTGAAGGTGCTGGCCGCCGCCTCGCCGCTGTCGCTCCAGGTCCACCCCGACCTCGCGCAGGCCAAGGAGGGCTTCGCGGACGAGGAGGAGCGCGGCGTCCCGGCCGACGCCCCGCACCGCAACTACAAGGACGCCAACCACAAGCCCGAGCTGATATGCGCGCTCACGCCGTTCAACGGGCTGTGCGGCTTCCGCGACCCGAACGAGGCGGCCGAGCTGCTGGCCGCCCTCGAGGTCGACTCGCTCAAGCCGTACGTCGACATCCTGCACGCCCACCCGGAGTCGCACGCCCTGCGCGAGGTGCTGACCGCCGTCCTTACGGCCGACCCCGAGGCGATGGCGGAGACCGTAAGGCAGGCCGCTGCCGCCGCCGAGCGGCTCGGCGCGCGGAACGGACCGCACGCCCCGGCGTACGCGGCGTACGCCTCCATCGCCCGGCACTTCCCGGGCGACCCCGGCGTGATCGCCGCGATGCTGCTCAACTTCGTGACCCTCCAGCCCGGCGAGGCCCTCTTCCTCGGCGCCGGCGTACCGCACGCCTATCTCGACGGCCTCGGCGTCGAGATCATGGCCAACTCCGACAATGTGCTGCGCTGCGGACTCACGCCCAAGCACGTGGACGTCCCCGAGCTGCTGCGCGTCGTCCGCTTCGAGAGCGCCGCCCCCGCCGTGCTGCGGCCCGAGGCGGACCCCTCCGGCGAGGAGCTCTACACCACCCCGATCGAGGAGTTCCGGCTCTCCCGCCACGTCCTGGCCGACGGCGCCGCTCCCCGCCCGCTGCCGGCGACCGGCCCGCAGATCCTGCTGTGCGCCTCGGGCGAGGTCTCCCTGCGCGGCGCGGACGGCGAACTCCCGCTGAAGCGCGGGGAGTCCGCCTTCGTACCGGCCGGCGAGGAAGCCGCCCTGAGCGGCGACGGCACTGTGTTCAGGGCCACAGTGGCCGCCTGAGGTACGGCCCGTTCGAGGGGCTGGAACAATGGCCCGCCGTGAGGCGGTAAAGCACTGGCAAAGCCGCCATGAGCTGCCATGTAAGCGGAAGGGAAATTCGGCACATATGAGTGCATCAGGCGGAACCAAGGCGATTGTTGCCGCGCTCGGCGCGAACCTGGCCATCGCCGCAGCCAAGTTCGTGGCGTTCGCTTTCAGCGGCTCGTCGTCGATGCTCGCCGAAGGCGTGCACTCGATCGCCGACTCGGGCAACCAGGGGCTGCTGCTCCTCGGCGGGAAGAAGGCCAAGCGCGAGGCCACCCCCGAGCACCCCTTCGGCTACGGCCGCGAGCGCTACATCTATGGCTTCCTCGTCTCCATCGTGCTGTTCACCATCGGCGGTGTCTTCGCGCTGTACGAGGGCTACGAGAAGATCCAGCACCCCCATGAGCTGGAGCACTGGTACTGGCCGGTCGGGGTGCTCCTCTTCGCGATCATCGCCGAGGGCTTCTCCTTCCGTACGGCCATAAAGGAGTCCAACGAAATCCGCGGCAAGCTGAGCTGGTCCCAGTTCGTCCGCCGCGCCAAGGCCCCCGAGCTCCCCGTCGTCCTCCTGGAGGACTTCGGCGCCCTCGTCGGCCTGATCCTCGCCCTCGGCGGCGTCGGCCTCACCCTGCTGACCGGCGACGGCGTCTGGGACGGCATCGGCACCCTCTGCATCGGCATCCTGCTGGTGCTGATCGCCCTGGTGCTCGCGGCCGAGACCAAGTCGCTGCTGCTGGGCGAGGCGGCCGACGCCACGGAGGTCGCCAAGATCCGCGAAGCCGTCGTGGACGGCGACACCGTCACCAGCGTGATCCACATGCGCACCCTCCACCTCGGCCCCGAGGAACTGCTGGTCGCCGCCAAGATCGCGGTCCAGCACGACGACACGGCCGCGGAAGTCGCCCGCGCGATCGACGCCGCGGAAGCCCGCATCCGGGAAGCAGTCCCCATCGCCCGCGTCATCTACCTGGAACCCGACATCCTCCGAACCTCAACCTCCGCCTGAGCGAGCCACGGCCAGCCGGAGCCCCTGGGTGGGCTGGGGAGAGGAGTCCCCTGCCTGGCCCCGGAGCGGCCGCCAGGCAGGGGCGGAGCCTCGCATCGGGGCCAGGGCCAGAGCGTCTAAGTGGAGCCCGGGAGCGGAACCCCGAGGCCGGGCCCAGGCGTGCTCCCTGAGCCCCAGGAGCCGGGGCGGAGCACTCGGGCTGGGGCCCGGGCACAGGCCCGAGCTGGGGTCCGGTGCGGAGCACTCGGGCTGGGATACAGGGGGAGCCCCGAACCGGGGTCTGGGGCGGAATGCCCGGGCCGGGGTCCGGGCGGAGCCCCGAACCGGGGTCTGGGGCGGAGCACTCGGGCTGGGGCCCGGGCGGAGCCCCGAACCGGGGTCCGGTGCGGAGCACTCGGGCTGGTGGGGTCCAGGCGGAGCCCCGAACCGGGGTCCGGTGCGGAGCACTCGGGCTGGTGGGGTCCAGGCGGAGCCCCGAACCGGGGTCCGGTGCGGAGCACTCGGGCTGGGCCCGGGCACAGGCCCGAACCGGGGCCCGGTACGGAGTGCCTGAGCTGGGGTCCGGGGCGGAGCCCCGGTGGGGGTCCGGGGGCTTGCCCCCGGTTTCGGGAAGGGGCGGGGTGGGGGAGAAACCCACCCCCAACCCCCCGCCCTACCCAATCTCCCCAAGCACCCCCAATATCGCCCCCACATCCCCCGCCCCCAACAACCGCTCCCGAAACTCCACACCCATCAACTTCCGCGACAGCAACGCCAAAATCCGCAGATGCTCATCCCCCGCATCCGCCTCCGGCACCGCGATCATGAAGACCAACCGAGCCTTCGTCCCATCCGGCGCACCCCACTCGATCCCCTCGGGGGACCGCGCGAAACCGACGACCGGAGCGGTCACCGCGTCCGTCTTGGCGTGCGGAATAGCAATCTCCTCGCCGAGCCCGGTCGTGCCCTGGTCCTCCCGGGCAAACGCGGCCCGCACCAGCTCCGCCGTATCCGCGACCTTGCCGGTCACGGCCAGCAGCTCAGCCATCTCACGGATCGCGGCGTCCTTACCGTCAGCCGCCAACCGCTCCTTCACGGTCTGCTCAGTGAGATACCCGGACAGCACCTGACCCGCAGGAACGGCCTCGACCTCGCCGGTCTCGGCCGCCACCCCCTGAGGAGCGACCGCCTTACGGGCACCCGCGGCCCCACCCGCGGCCCCACCCGCAGCCTCACCCGCGGCCCCACTCGCCTCCCCGGCACGGCCACCGCCGCCCACCTCGGCAAGGACGGGCTCACCCACGACCGACGGCGCCCCGGAGTCACCACCCTCAGCACCCACAACACCGGCGCCACCCACAACCCCGGCGCCACCCGCGGTCGCGGCCCCACCCGCGGTCGCGCTGGCACCCACAGCACCCCCACCCACCGACATCAACGCAATCGTCACCAACGCCGTCACCGCCGTACCCACCACCACCGCGACAAAGAACATCGGCACCCCACCAACCGCACCGAGCACCGCCACAATCGGCCCCCCATGCGGCACGTTGTCCTCGACCGACGCCACCCCGGCTATCGCCCCGGCGACCGCACCGCCCACCATGTTCGCCGGAATGACCCGCGCGGGACGCGCCGCCGCGAACGGAATCGCGCCCTCCGTGATGCCGAAGAAGCCCATGAAGAGCGCCGCGAGCCCGGTCTCCCGCTCCTGGTCGTCGAACATCCGGCGACGCAGCAGCGTGGCCAGCCCCTGGCCCAGCGGCGGCACCGGAATGGCCGCCGCACACGCCCCCATGACCTCGGGGTTCTTGGACACCAGCCCGGCACCGAAAAGGAACGCCGTCTTATTGACGGGCCCACCCATGTCGAACGCGATCATCAGCCCGAGAATGATGCCGAGCACCGCCGCACTCGTGCCGGTCAGCCCGCCGAGCCAGTCGGTGAGCTGCTCGAAGACCCAGGAGATCGGCTCGCCGAGGACATAGATGAAGAAGAGGCCGAGCGCCGAGGTCGCCACGATCGGGATCACAATGATCGGCATGATCGGCTGGACGAACTTCGGGACCTTGACCCGCTTGATCCACAGCACCAGATAACCGGCCAGGAAGCCGGTGACGATCGCCCCGATGAAGCCGGCGCCCGCCTCGCTGTCGTACAGCTCGCCGTGCGCCGCGATCCAGCCGCCCACCATGCCGGGCACCAACGCGGGCCGGTCCGCGATGGCGTAGGCGATATAGCCGGACAGGGCCGGGATCATCAGCTCGAAGCCGACGCTCCCGATGTCGTTGACCGTCTTCCAGAAGGAGTCGTCGGGGATGACGATGCCCTTGGAGGTCGTATCACCGCCCAGGGCGAGCGAGACGGCGATCAGCAGTCCGCCGACCACCACGAACGGGATCATGTACGAGACACCGTTCATGAGCGCCTTATAGGTGACGCTGCGCCCCTTACTGCCGCCACCGCCACCACCCCCGGAAGCCGCCGCCCCCGAGGCACCACCGCGCCCGGCACCAGAGCCGTCGCCCTCGTACACCGGCGCGTCCAGCACCTGCTCGATCAGCCGCTGCGGCCGGTGAATGCCATCGGCGACCCCGACGACAAGCACTCTCTTACCGACGAAACGACTGCGGTCGACGTCTTTGTCGGCGGCGATGATGATGCCGTCAGCCTGACTGACATCGTTGTCAGACAGTACGTTCTCGGCCCCGATCGAGCCTTGGGTCTCCACCTTCATGCTGTGGCCGAGCGACTCCGCCGCCTGGGCCAGCTTCTCAGCAGCCATATAGGTATGGGCGATACCCGTGGGACATGCTGTCACCGCGAGCAGCTTGAGCCCTGGTCCGCTGGCCCCCGCACCGTTGGGGGGATCGGCTGGACTGGTCACGTGGTTCTCCTTAACGCGTTGAGCGGGCGCGGGAAGCTGCCAGCGTCCCCGCGCTCGCGGCATCGTGCAATACATCCGGCCGGGATCTAAGCGACGGGCTGAACCCCCGACTCCGGAAACGACGCGACCACCGGCCCCCGAGCGACGCGACCGCCGACCCCGAAGCGACATGCCCGCGCGCCCTCGAACGACGCGACCACCGGCCCCGAAGCAGCGCGGCCGACGCCCTCGGAGAAGCACACCCGTCGCCCCCGGAGCTGCGCACCCGTCGCCCCTGGTCATAGCCGTACGGCCGAAGATGACCGATGGGGGCTGGGGTTCGCTCCGCCGATCGGTGTAGATTCGTGACCGAGCCAGACGTCGCTGCTGATGGCGGTCGGGCGGTCCGCACCCCGGACCGGCCGAGGGAGAGAGGGCCTCCGACGGACTGCGCACTGTGAGGTAGAAGGGGACAGGTGTGTCCGCTCTCGCGGGGGCCTGCCCAACGCCTCGCATGCCCAGCCGAACCACTCTCGCTCGCAACACGATCGAGGAGGAGCAGCACTCATGACGACAGCCGTCTCCGGTCAGGACTTCAAGGTCGCGGACCTCTCCCTGGCTGCCTTCGGCCGTAAGGAGATCACCCTCGCCGAGCATGAGATGCCCGGCCTGATGGCGATCCGTAAGGAGTACGCCGAGCAGCAGCCGCTGGCCGGCGCCCGTATCACCGGCTCCCTGCACATGACGGTGCAGACCGCCGTGCTGATCGAGACCCTGGCCGCCCTCGGCGCCCAGGTCCGGTGGGCCTCCTGCAACATCTTCTCCACTCAGGACCACGCCGCGGCCGCGGTCGCAGTCGGCCCCGAGGGCACCCCGGAGAACCCGCAGGGCATCCCGGTCTTCGCCTGGAAGGGCGAGACCCTGGAGGAGTACTGGTGGTGCACGGAGCAGGCCCTGACCTGGCCCGGCACCCCCACCGGCGGGCCCAACATGATCCTGGACGACGGTGGCGACGCCACCCTCCTCGTCCACAAGGGCGTCGAGTACGAGAAGGCCGGTGCCGCCCCTGACGTCGCCACCGCCGAGAACGACGAGCACCGCGTCATCCTCGAGCTGCTGAACCGCACCATCGCGGAGAGCCCGCAGAAGTGGACGCAGCTGGCCTCCGAGATCCGCGGGGTCACCGAGGAGACCACCACCGGCGTTCACCGCCTCTACGAGATGCAGCGGGACGGCACGCTGCTCTTCCCGGCGATCAACGTGAACGACGCGGTCACCAAGTCCAAGTTCGACAACAAGTACGGCTGCCGCCACTCCCTGGTCGACGGCATCAACCGCGCCACCGACGTGCTGATCGGCGGCAAGGTCGCGGTCGTCTGCGGCTACGGCGACGTCGGTAAGGGCTGCGCCGAGTCGCTGCGCGGCCAGGGCGCCCGGGTGATCATCACCGAGATCGACCCGATCTGCGCGCTCCAGGCCGCGATGGACGGCTACCAGGTCGCCACCCTGGAGGACGTGGTGGAGACCGCCGACATCTTCATCACCACGACCGGCAACAAGGACATCATCCTGGCCTCGGACATGGCCAAGATGAAGCACCAGGCGATCGTCGGAAACATCGGCCACTTCGACAACGAGATCGACATGGCCGGGCTCGCCGCCCTCCCGGGCATCGTGAAGGACGAGGTCAAGCCGCAGGTCCACACCTGGACCTTCCCCGACGGCAAGAAGATCATCGTGCTCTCCGAGGGCCGCCTGCTGAACCTCGGCAACGCGACCGGTCACCCGTCGTTCGTGATGTCCAACTCCTTCGCGAACCAGACCATCGCCCAGATCGAGCTCTTCACCAAGCCCGAGTCGTACCCGACCGACGTCTATGTGCTCCCCAAGCACCTGGACGAGAAGGTCGCCCGCCTCCACCTGGACGCGCTCGGGGCGAAGCTGACCACGCTCCGGCCCGAGCAGGCCGCCTACATCGGCGTCCCGGTCGAGGGCCCGTACAAGCCCGACCACTACCGCTACTGATCGCATCCGCTGATCGCACCGGCGCCGTCGACTCACACCGTCGGCGGCCGCTGACCCGGCCCCGCCCCGGCGGGGTCCCAGGGCCCGTCCGCGCCATCCGGCCGGGCGGGCCCGACGCTCGTCAAGGACCTCACATGCCCCGCGGCCGCTACTCCCTCCACGACCCGCACGATCACACGCCCCTGGGCGAGGAGCACTTCCAGTGCGCTCCCGGTCCCAGCGGTTGGCGCTACGTCGCCCAGCGGACCTCACCCTCCGGCGATCACACCGGGTCCGTGGACCTCACCCTCGACGAGCTCGGCCGCCCGCTGAGGGTGGAGCTGCACGCGTCGAGCTGGCAGGTCAGGGGCGCCGCCCTGGAGGGGGTCACCTGGGTCCGCACGGACCCCACGGGGGAGCACGCGACCGAGGGCAATGTCCGCGCCCACTCCTTCACCGGCGCCTCCCCGGCCTTCCTGGTCGCCGTCTCCCGGCTACTGCGCCTGGAACCGGGCGCCGGAGCCGTCCGCGTCCGCCTTGTGGCCTTCACCGATCCGGTCCTCGCGCCCCTCACCCTCGATCAGTCCTGGGCACTTCTCGGCAGAACCGGTCACGCGACCGACACCGAGCCACTCGTTGTGGACGAGTACCAGGTCAGCGAGCTGGACACCGGAGAGGTCCGGACGGTCCATATCGCCGGCGACGTGGTGCTCGCCGCCCCCGGCATCGAGCTGGAGCACCTGGAGAGTCCACCGTCGTCCTTCGCGGCCTGACGAGCACACCACCCCCTGACCTGCGGCGTTGTGAAACTTCCGGGAACCTGTTGACCCAAGGAGCCCCGGTGCGTACGTTTGAAGGTCGCGGCGAACGGAGTACACAGGCGCTCCGGCCGGACCGTACAAAGAATCTTGCCCGGAGTCCTTGACCAGGGTCGCCCGGGGAGGTAGGTTTAAACGGTTGTGGTGAGCAGAGTCTGCCCACCCCCAAGCGCATCTGAACCGCTCCGCAGACGGATGGAAATCCAAAACGGAGCACCTTTTGACACCCGCAGGCATCACGCGAAGCCGATTAGGTTCGGCGGATGATCGTCTGCTAAAGTCGAAAACACGCCGAAAGGCAAGGCCCCTCCAACGGCCACCGGAAACGGAATTCGGATCGGAAACGACCGGAAATCGGATCTGGTAAGGTTGGAAACACCGAAGGGAAGCGCCCGGAGAAACCGGTGAAACGGTTTCGAAGGAAGCGTCCGTTCCTTGAGAACTCAACAGCGTGCCAAAAGTCAACGCCAGATATGTTGATACCCCGTCCATGGTATTGGACGAGGTTCCTTTGAAGAAACACAACAGCGAGGACGCTGTG
>NZ_JACVYG010000044.1:0-94945 GCF_014712245.1 Streptomyces sp. 5-10 | reverse complement strand
CGCGGCGGCAGGCGGCGGACCGGCGGCGGAGGGCAGCGCAGCGCCAAGCGGCGGGCCGGCGGCTGGCGGCGGGGCTTCAGGCGGCGCGGCGGCGGACCGCGAGCCGACGGGCGGCGGAAGCGAGGCGAAGGATGACGCCGAGGCGGCCGTGGCCCGGGCCGATCTCGTCATCGACGGCATCGTCGGCATCGGCGGCAAGGGCGGGCTGCGGCCCGACGCGGAGCGGCTGGTCAGGGCGGTGCGCGGGACCGTGGTCGCCGTGGACCTGCCGAGCGGGGTCGACGCCGACACGGGCGAGGTCCGGGGCTCCGCCGTACGCGCGGACGCCACGATCACCTTCGGCACGTACAAGCCGGGGCTGCTCATCGACCCCGCCCGCACCCACACGGGCGCCCTGCGCCTGGTCGACATCGGCCTGGACGCCCACCTCCCGGCCGACCCCGACGTGGAGGCGCTGCAGCACGAGGACGTGGCGGCGCTGCTGCCCCGGCCCTCGGCGGAGAGCGACAAGTACCGGCGCGGCGTGGTGGGCGTCGTCGCGGGCTCGGCCCGCTACCCGGGCGCGGCCGTACTGGCCGTCTCGGGCGCGCTGCGGGGCGGTGCGGGGGCGGTGCGCTACGTCGGCCCCGGGGCCGACACGGTCATCGCGCGCTTCCCCGAGACCCTCGTCCACTCCGGGCCCCCGGCCAAGGCGGGCCGGGTCCAGGCGTGGGTCGTCGGCCCCGGCCTCGGCGACGGCGCGGCGGCCCGGCACTCCCTGGAGGACGTCCTCGCCTCCGATGTCCCGGTGCTGGTCGACGCCGATGGGCTCCACCTGCTGCCCACCGGCGGTGACCTGCGTAAACGCGAGGCGGCCACGATCCTCACCCCGCATGCGGGCGAGGCGGCGGCGCTGCTCGGCGTGAGCCGCGAGGAGGTCGAGGCGGGCCGGCTGGCCGCCGTAAGGGCGCTGTCCGAGCGCTACGGCGCGACCGTACTGCTGAAGGGGTCGACCACCCTGATCGCCGCCGAACACCAGCCGGTACGCGTCAACCCCACCGGCGTCGGCTGGCTGGCCACGGCGGGCAGCGGCGATGTGCTGTCCGGCCTGATCGGCTCCCTCCTCGCCGCGGGCCTCCCCGCCCGCGACGCGGCCTCGGTCGGCGCCTACCTCCACGGCCTGGCCGCCCGCCGCACCACGGCCCCGCACGGCGCGCCCATCGCCGCGTACGACGTGTCAACGGCGCTGACGGACACCTGGCGGGACGTACTGGCCTGAGCGTTCCACGGGTTCCGCTGGGTGCGGGTGCGGGCTATTGGTGAGGGTGCGTGGGTGGTGCGCCCGCCGTTCGTGGTGGGTGCCGGGGGCGGGGCCTCCGGGGCGGCGCCCTGGACCGCACATTTACGGCGCCGATGAACGATGACCGTTGGGTGGGCCGGAGATTGGCGCCACAAATATGCGTGAGCGTCCAGGACACCACCCCTCCGACCCCACCCCCTCCCGCCGCCCCGCGGCTACCCGCCGGTGGCCCAGCCCTGGCCAGGTTCCCGGTCGCCCGGTGACGCGAGCGCCGGGCCGATCAGCATGCATGCCTACGTCATCGCCCGGCCAGGCACCTCGGCCACGCCCCGGTGGGCGGCCCACGCCCCTGCGGCTGCGGCCATGGCTTCGAGCCAGGAGGCCTCGGGATGCCGGTCGGCGCGCGATCGGTGCATGCGGCGGGTGGCGGCGGCGAACGCGTCGATCACGGTGGGGTCCGCGTCCGCCCATGCCCTGCACTCGGCCGCCCATCCCTCAGCCGCCTCGGGGGTGTGCCCGGCGGCGATGAGCTGCACGACGAGACATGCGGGGTCGATGAACCTGGCGCCTCGGGTCGGCCAGGACCAGTCCACGATCCACCGGCCGCGTTCCCCGATGATCAGGTTGCTGGGGTTGATGTCGGTGTGGAGTAGCGCGTCACCCCGGAACAGTTCAGCTTCGGTCTCGTCAACCGCGAACCGGTCCCAACGGCTCTCCGGCCAGTCTCGGGCGATATCAGGGAGGGGCAGGCCCCCGAGTTGGTCAACGAGGTCGACCACTCCAGGCAGATCGGGCGAGGCTGGTGTGAAGTCCGACCGACGGGCATCCACGACCTCGAACCCCAGGACGAGCCATTCGTCGTCTTCCACGTGCCAGAGCAGGGCGGGGGAAACGGACTGTACGGCCGGGTTGATCAGTCTTTCCCGGATGAGCGAGGCCCGGCGTCCCCCAGGGCGGTTACGCATGGCCTTGACGAAGAAAGGGCCTTTCTCGCACTCGATGACCGCTGTCAGATCAGAACCGAAACCCCGTGCGGTGGGCTGCACCTGGGACAGGATTCCCGTGTGCGGCTGGATCAGTGCCCAGAGATCGGGTCCTGGCAGTTCACGGTTCATCGCCTTCAGTTCCTTGGGCCGCATTCGCTTCCCGGGTACCCCGGAGAGCATTCGGCATTGGGGTCGCAGGAGGGGTCGCAGGAGTCTTTGTCTTCGTCGTCCCCGCCGCCCTTGCCGAAGACGCTCCGGATGGATGCGCGGGCCTCGGCCATGGCGGGACTGCCGAGGATAGCGGCCAGTGGGGTGCTTCGAACGTTCCCGACGCCCAGCAGGGCAGCGGAGAACACACAGGGCGACACGCGCCCGTCCGGGCCGACGGCAGCCCGGCCGATGCCGCACCGGCCGCACAGTCCGGAGACGTCCGGGGTGCGCCCCTGCGCTCCCCGCCCGAAGGGACGGACGTGATCTACGTTGATGCGCTTCACCCCGAGCGCCTCAAGCTCCCGCCGCGCTTGGGCGACGCGCTGCCTCTCGGCGGTCGCGACAATCCCGATGCGCAGCGGGATGCCAAGCTTTACCGCTTTCTTGATGTTCGCGAGGGTGCGGGCGTGGCTGGGTCGGCCGGTGACTTTGTTGTGTTCCTCCGGGGTGTCGGAGTAGTACGACGCCGCCAAGGACATGCCGTCGCGCCGGAGAAGGGCCCACCAGGCTTCGGTGACGTGCACCAGATTGCTGTAGATCTCCACGCCGAGGCCGAGAGAAAGTGCGCGGTCGGCCAGGAGCAGGCTGTCCGGGTACAGCGTCGGCTCGCCCCCGATGAGCTGGACACGGCGCACGCCACATTCCGCGGCCTGGTCGAGGACGTGTAACCAGTCATCGCGCTCCATGATGCCGTGTGTTCCCTCCGGACCCGAGGAGTTGAAGCACGGGCTGCAGCGGAGCTGGCACTTCCGGGTCAGGTCCAGCCACAGGAAACCGGTGTCCATGGCGGGGGCGGCAGCAACGATGGTTTTCACAGTCGTGTCCTTTCTTCTTCAGTCGGTGTCATTTCGGCCGAAGCTCGGCCCAGACGGTCTTTCCCCAGGTGCGGTATTGGGTGCCCCAGCGGTCCGACATCGCTTCGACCAGCACCAGACCGCGGCCGGACTCGTCGTCGCAGCACGGCGCCCGGGCGGTGGGCGGCTGGGGGCATTTGTCCGTGACGGCGAGACGTACGCGATCCCGATCGGGCAGCCGAACGCTGACGCGGAGGAGGCGGCACCCGCTGTGGCGGGCGGCGTTGCCGACCAGCTCGGAGATGATCAGCGTCCCGTCGTCGATGAGGTGACCGAGGTCCCAGGCGTGGAGTGCTGCGCGGACGAGTCGGCGAGCGCGGCTCGCTGACGTCGGCTCGCACGGCATCGTTTCGCTGTAGCCCGGGGCGCCGATGGCGTTGGGTCTCGTCGTGGTCATGGACGGGGTCTTTCTTCCGGGGCGGGGTACCGCCAGCCCGGCGGCTCTGTCGTCTGGCCGGTGGCCGGCGTCTCGCCATCACGACCGCATCTTGTAGTGGCTCACGCCGGTTCTTGATGCTGACAACGTCAAGGAAACCGCTCCGAGCAGGTGCGCTCCACGGCGTCCATGCAGCAGAGGTGACGCAGAAGCGTGCAGGGTGTGCACACGTCGAGTGGCGGTCCGCGGAGCGGGGAAGGGGAGCCCCATGGGGTTAGCTGAGCGGCGCAAAGCACTGGGGTACAGCCAGGAGGGGCTCGCTCACGTCGTCGGTGTGGACCGCACAACGATCAGCCGCTGGGAGAGCGGGAAAACTGAGATCCAGCCCCAGTTGCGTCCACAGTACGCAGCAGCGCTGCAACTCGACCTTGCCGAACTGGACGCCTGGGTCACCAAGCCCCAAGCCACGTTCCAGGAGCCCGTAGTGTCGTGTTCAGTCGACCACTACGGCTCGGGGGATACCGACGACATGATTCGACGCGAGTTCCTGCGCGTACTTGCCGTTGCCGGGGCACTGGCCGGTCTGCCGGCCGAGGAGTCGGAGGCGCTCGCGGAAGGAGTGCACCGCCGAGCGTCCGGCGACTTCATCCGGATGAACAACCACCTGTGGCAGGTGTATCAACTCGCCCGTGCCAAAGGGGCTGTGCATCCCATCGTCTCCGCACAGCTCGCTGCCCTCGCCAAAGCCCTGGACGGACGCTCCGGCAAGGATGGGCAAGCTCTGTGCGGCGCTGCGGCGGACCTCTTCCAGCTTGCCGGTGAGCTGGCTTTCGACGGCAACCGGTATACCGACGCGGCGGCTTCGTACACGCTCGCCGCGTCGGCCGGTAAGGAAGCAGGGTCGTTCGATCTATGGGCTTGTGCTCTCATTCGGCATGCGTACGTCGACGTGTACGAGCGTCGCTACCGGGAGGCCGCGGACATCTTGTCGGTCGCTGAGCGCATCGCTCGCCGAGGGGACAGTTGCCTGTCGACACGACACTGGGTCGCTGCGGTACGGGCTGAGGCGTTCGCGGGACTGGGAGATCTGACCGCGTGCGAAAGTGCACTCGAGCAGGCTGAGAAGGTCGCGGACATGAACGGATCGGCACAGAACGGCGGGTGGCTCCGCTTCGATGGCTCCCGGCTCGCGGAGGAGCGCGGCGCTCGGTACGTCCAGTTGGGTCGGCTCGACCTCGCTGAGCAGGTGCTTCAGAGCGCCCTTCAGCAAGGTGACCTGGCAGAGGGCCAGTCCTTTCGGCGCCGAGGTGCCGTGCTCGCGAATCTGGCCGCCATCGGCGTCAAGCGCAAGGACCCGGAGCAGGTTGTCGTCTACGCCCGCAAGGCGATTCATCTGGCGCGGGAATCATCCTCCGGTTACGTCGCTCGTAGACTCCAGGCCCTGCGTACGGACTTCGGGTCCCTCGCTCGCGATGTGCGGGTTGCCGAGTTGGATGCCGAGATCAAGGCACTGAGTGTGAACTGACGAAAGGGGCAGGGATGTCACGGACCGAGGGTGCCCGGCTGTTCCGGGAGGCGTGGATCGCGGGGGTGCGGCGGCACTTTCCCGGGGAGCCCAAGCCGGGCTATGTGACCCCCTGGGAGGAGACCCCGGAGTGGGAGCGGGTGGCTGCCGGGGCGGTGTACGAGCAGGTGAGGCAGTTCCTGGAGGTGAGCGAGGGGCACGCCGGGCGACTTACGCGGGAGCAGAAGGGGCGCTTCGTGGCTACGTGCTGGACCGCGCAGATGTACCGGCACTTCGAGGACCCGAAGCCCGGGTACGTCGCCGACTGGCCGGATCTTCCCGGCTGGCAGCAGGAGACGGACGCGGACATCTTCGAGGCGATCGAGAAGGACGTCAGCTGACGCGTCTTCTCGCTTCGGCTTGCCCTTGTCGTACAGCCGGCCTGTGAAGAGCTTGCTCGGGTCCTGGCCGGACAGGGCTGTGAACTGCGTTGGGTCACGGCCGGGTGGCCGCCAATGATGCGGAGGGGCGGGTCACAGGCCCCGGGCCTCACCCTTTCGCGACCAGGACCGCCGACGCGACCCCCGCTCCTTGGCTCAGCGAGACGTGCAGGCCCCGCACGGCGCGCCCATCGCCGCGTACGACTGTCAACGGCACTGACGGACACGTGGCGGGACGTACTGGCTGAGGCTTCCGCGGGGTCCGCTGGGTGTGGGTGCGAGGTGGTTGCTGTAGTGCGCCCGCCGTTCGTGGTGGGTGCCGGGGGCGGGGCCTCCGGGGCGGCGCCCTGGACCGCACATTTACGGCGCCGACGGACGATGATCGTTGGGTGGGCCGGAGATTGGCGCCACAAATATGCGTGAGCGTCCAGGACACCACCCCTCCGACCCCACCCCCTCCCGCCGCCCCGCGGCTACCCGCCGGTGGCCCAGCCCCTGGCCAGGTTCCCGGTCGCCCGGTGACGCCCCTGAGCGGAGGGCGCTGGGGATCCGCTCCGTCTCGCGGCTATCCGCCCGATCCGCGTAGGTCGAGCACCATCACGTCATGCAGCACCGCTCCGTCCCACGGGTGGGCCTCCCCCACCTTGCGGTACCCCCACGACCGGTACGCGGCCTGCGCGGCAGCGACGTCCGGCCGTGCGTTGAGCAGGACGCGCTCCGCCGTGGTGCCGGTGAGCACCGCTTCATGCATCCGGCGTGCCACCCCCAGACGGCGCCACGGGGCCCGTACGGCGAGCTCCATCAGCCCGAACGTCCGATGTCCGTCCTCACGACGCAGTTCGTCGTCCACGGGCGTGGTGAGCCGGTCCCACCAGCCGGTGCTCGGGCTCAGCGGATAGCCATAGGCAATGCCGACCGGCTCACCGTCGCCCGTGCGGGCGAGGGCGGCGGAGAAGGTCTTCTTACGGACCTGAGAACGGAACCGCCGGAAGTTCGCGCCGACCGACTCCGGGGTCTCCTCGTACGGCTCCTCCCCGAAAACCTCGGCGTAGACAAACCTGAACTCCGACTCGGCTCGCGCGGCGGCCGCGCCGTCCATGCGCTCGATGACGATCGTCCCGGTCATGCATAGCCTCCTCGTGCGACCTCGCGGATACGGGCGGACATGTCACGGGTCACCGCGGTGTTCAGAGCGATGGCGGTCTTGCCGAAAGCGCGCATCCGGTGCGTCAGGCGATCGGAACCGATCTCGTCATAGACATCGAGCACACTGCCCATCTCGGCGCATGCCTCCTCGACATCGCCCGCGTCGAGAAGCGTGCAGGCGAGCTTCGACCGATACCAGGCCGTGTTGCGGGCATAGCCCCGGGCCAGACCATCGACGGCGGCCCGCAGAAACGGCACGGCGCGTCGCGGTTCACCGGCCACCACATACATATCCGCTGTGGCGTAGTCGATCTCGATCGGGCCGGCGAACCGAGCCCAGTGCGGTACATCGGTGTCCGTGTCGGCGCGGCTCTGGTACGAAAGGGCGCGGCTGAGTGCTCGCCTGGCAGCGGCGGTATCCCTGGCCTGCGTGGCCACGTTGGCTTCGCGCAGAGCGATCACGAGATGCACTGTCGGCCCGGCCCCGCTCCTGTTGGCCAAGCCATAAGCCGTCTCGACCGCTGATGCGGCCTCCCACAGCCGGTCCGCTTTGATAGCGATCAGGACCAGCGTCTCCAACGCCGAAAGCTGCAAAAGACCGTCGCCGATGAGTTGAGCGGCGGTCAAGGCTTCCATGGCGTCAGCGCGTGCCTGTTCAATCGGCCCGCTGTCGTAGCCGTACCACGCTTGATTGCTGTGCAGCTCGGAAAGCGCAGCCTGTAAGTCGCGGCCTACTCGGCTCGTGTAGATGCTGCTGCTCAGCACATGCGTGATCTCCCGCTCCAACTGCTCGGCACGCGCCTTCGCGGGAATGCCACCCGACTGGTGATCAACCGTATAGAGGTCGGCCAGCCGCGCACGGAACGCCGCCACCTCACCGGCACCGACACGCGGCCCTTGCTGGTGCGGGAGGACCGCCGCCGCCGCGATCGCACCCGACCCCGTGACGAACGCTCGACGCTTCACCTCTCCATCGTCGCCGATCCTCTCGACCGTCGAATAGCGATGCGACGGGACATCGAATCCCATCTCGGCAAGCGGAAGGCCGAACATCGCCTCCAACACAGCCTGTTGGCTCGGATGCGGTAACGGCGGAGGCGACTCGCTCTCCCACCGCCGGAGTTGGCGGACACTCACCGAGGCGTCGATGCCGAGCCTGGCCGCCTCGCGGGCAAAGGCGGCAACGAATGTCACCTGTGTGTATCCCGCCGCGCAACGCAGCGATGCCAGCTCCCCAGGCATTCTGCCTCCCCCACCACACGCGAATCGCCCATTCACCCTAGCGACTTCGTTCATCCGGCATAGGTGGAAACGTCCGCTCGCGCATGGCCCATGGCTCCCGCCGAAGCGGTGCACTTACTCAAGACCCCCGCGACGTTGTGGGACGTCCGGGGGCGTGGTCCACCAGCTGACAGGAGCCGATGAACATGAACCACTTTATGACTCATACCCCCAAATGGGTGAGAGCGATTCTCGCCCCTCCCCGGGAGGCCGCCGGATGAACACGGTGACCGGCCTTCGCTTATTGCCCTGGTCCGATCCGGAGGGCAGGCCGTGCTATCTGGCATCGGACAGCGACGACAGTCCCCTGAACCGACGAGCGGACCAGATCGAAGCACTCCAGCTGTCCATGGGGACGGAGCTCCTGGGCCACGCGCGAGCCCTGCTGGGCGACCGCAAAGCAGATGCGAGAGAGCTCCGTTTCCTCGCGAACCGGCTCTGTGAGGCACTGCACGATGTGCTGCGGGTGGCCGAGAGCAGAGGCAGACGACTCCATGTCCACGACGAGGACGACGGCGAACCGTGACCGGGGCCACCGGCGGATGGCCGCGAACGAGGCGGGAGGGGGTGGGGTCGGAGGGGTGGTGTCCTGGACGCTCACGCATATTTGTGGCGCCAATCTCCGGCCAACCCAACGATCATCGTTCATCGGCGCCGTAAATGTGCGGTCCAGGGCGCCGCCCCGGAGGCCCCGCCCCCGGCACCTACCACGAACAACGGGCGCACCACAGCAACCACCACGCACCCGCACCACACCCGTCACCGGAGCGACCGCGCGGGTCCGGGGCGGAGCCCCGGCGGGGGCGTGGGGGCGGAGCCCCCGCACCCGCACCCGCCCCGCACCCGCCCCGCACCCGCACCCGCACCCGCTCTCACCCCTCCGCGATCACCACCGCCGACGCGACCCCCGCGTCATGGCTCAGGGAGACGTGCAGGCCCCGCACCCCCAGCCGTTCCGCGCACACCGCGACCGTGCCGCGGATCGAGAGGCGGGGGCGGCCGCTCGGCTCGGTGAGGATTTCGGCGTCCGTCCAGCGCAGGCCGCCGGGGGCGCCCAGGGACTTGGCCAGGGCCTCCTTGGCCGCGAAGCGGGCGGCCAAGGAGGCCATGCCGCGGCGCTCCCCGCTCGGCAGCCACAGCTCGCGCTCGACGAACAGGCGGTCCGCCATGCCGGGGGTGCGCCGCAGCGCGTCGTCGAAGCGGTCGATCTCGGCCACGTCGATGCCTACGCCGATGATCACGTCGTCACTCGACGAATCCGACCGGGCCCACTCGTCACTCGACCGTCACCGACTTCGCCAGGTTCCTCGGCTGGTCGACCTCGTTGCCGCGCGCCGTCGCCAGCTCGCACGCGAAGACCTGGAGCGGCACGGTGGCGACCAAGGGCTGGAGCAGGGTGGGCGTGGCGGGGATCTCGATGAGGTGGTCGGCGTACGGGGCCACCGTCTCGTCGCCGCGCTCGGCGATCACGATGGTGCGGGCGCCCCGGGCCCGGATCTCCTGGATGTTGGAGACGATCTTGTCGTGCAGCACCGACCGCCCGCGCGGCGACGGCACGACCACGACCACCGGCACGTCCTGCTCGATCAGCGCGATCGGCCCGTGCTTGAGCTCGCCCGCCGCGAAGCCCTCGGCGTGCATGTACGCGAGCTCCTTGAGCTTGAGCGCGCCCTCCAGGGCGACCGGATAGCCCACGTGCCGCCCCAAAAACAGCACGGTGTTCTTGTCGGCCAGGGTGCGGGCCAGCTCCCGGACCGGCTCCATGGTCTCCAGGACCTCTTCCACCTGGGTGGCGATCTCCGACAGCTCGCGGATCACGGAGAGGATCTCGTCGCCCCACTTGGTGCCGCGCACCTGGCCCAGGTACAGCGCCACCAGGTAGCAGGCCACCAGCTGGGTGAGGAACGCCTTGGTGGAGGCGACGGCCACCTCGGGACCGGCGTGGGTGTAGAGCACCGCGTCCGACTCACGCGGGATCGTGGAGCCGTTCGTATTGCAGATGGCCAGCACCTTCGCGCCCTGCTCACGGGCGTGCCGCAGCGCCATCAGGGTGTCCATGGTCTCGCCGGACTGCGAGATGGCGATCACCAGCGTCCGCTGGTCCAGGATCGGGTCGCGGTAGCGGAACTCGCTGGCCAGCTCGGTCTCGCAGGGGATCCGGGTCCAGTGCTCGATGGCGTACTTGGCGATCATGCCGGCGTGGTACGCGGTGCCGCACGCCACGATCACGACCTTGCTGACCTCGCGCAGCACCGAGGCCGGGATGCGCACCTCGTCCAGGCAGAGGTTCCCGGCCAGGTCGATCCGGCCGAGCAGGGTGTCCGCGACGGCCTTCGGCTGCTCGGCGATCTCCTTGAGCATGAAGTAGTCGTAGCCGCCCTTCTCGGCGGCGGAGGCGTCCCAGTCCACGTGGTACGGCCGGACCTCGGCCGGCGCCCCCTCGAAGTCGGTGACGGTCACACCGTCCCGGCGGGCCTCCACCACCTGGTCCTGGCCCAGCTCGATGGCCTCGCGGGTGTGGGCGATGAAGGCGGCCACATCGGAGGCGAGGAACGCCTCCTCCTCGCCGACGCCGACGACCAGCGGCGAGTTGCGGCGCGCCCCGACCACCACATCGGGCGCGTCCGCGTGCACCGCGACCAGCGTGAAGGCCCCCTCCAGCCGACGGCACACCTGGCGCATCGCCTCGGCGAGGTCGCCGCAGGACGAGAACGACTCGGCGAGCAGATGGGCCACGACCTCGGTGTCAGTCTCGGAGGCCAGCTCGTGGCCGCGCTCGGCCAGCTCGGCGCGGAGCGCGGCGAAGTTCTCGATGATGCCGTTGTGGACGACGGAGACCCGGCCCGCGTTGTCCAGGTGCGGATGGGCGTTGGCGTCGGTCGGGCCGCCGTGGGTGGCCCACCGGGTGTGGCCGATGCCGGTGCCCCCGGTGGGCAGCGGGCGGTCGGCCAGCTCCTTCTCCAGGTTGCCCAGCTTGCCCGCCTTCTTGGCCGCCGCGAGCCCGCCATCGGCCAGCACGGCGACGCCCGCCGAGTCATAGCCGCGGTACTCCAGCCGCTTGAGCCCGGCGAGGACGACATCGAGGGCCGATTGCCCTCCCACGTAACCAACGATTCCGCACATGCACTGCAGCGTACGGCCCGCCGCCCCGCAGACCTGGCACACCCCCGCGCGTCGCCGTGCCGTGCATAATGCGCACGAGCGGCCGGGGGGCCGCCTTTCACTTTCCTGGGGGGATCGTGCGCCGTATCACCATGTCCTTAGCCGCCGTGCTGCTTCTCGCGCTCGGCACCGGCTGTTCATCGGGTTCGAGCGAATCGGGTTCGAGCGCATCGGATTCTGGCGAATCGGGTTCGAGCGAGAAGGGTCGCGGCACCGAGAAGCCGGGCGGAAGGGCCGGAGCGAAGGCGTCCGCCACGAAGGGCGCGGACGGCAGACCCGTCGACATCGTCCGCGCCGCGGTGGCGAAGGCCCGCGCCACCAGCGCCCGTATCGACGAGACCGTCGTGACCCGCGGCCGGGGCGAGGAATTCACCCTTTCCTTAGCGGGCCCGTTCGACCTGGCCACCGGCAAGGGCAAGCTGTCGGTCGACTTCCCGGGCGGCGCGGTCGACCACATGGACGAGGTCTTCAGCGGGGGCAAGGTCTACCTCACCCGGACCGATCCCAAGGGCCACTGGGCGGTCATCGACCGCGACAAGGCCAGGGCCCACTCCCTGCTGCGAGCCCCGCTGAACGACCCCGAACACGTCCTGCGCCAGGCGTCCGCCATCCGCGACGTCTCGGACCGGGGCACGACCACGATCGACGGCCGTCCGGTGCACCTCTACGGCGGCACGCTCGACTACCGGACACTCACCCTCGGCCTGGCGGACGAGCGCCGCAAACAGGTCGACACGGTCCGGAAGGCGATGGGCGGCGGGCTGCCCTCGTCCGCGCTGGTCTGGGTGGACGAGAAGGGACGGCCGGCCCGGGTCGAACTGTCGGCCAGGCTGAACACGACGGACGTCACCGCCACCATGAACCTGACCGACTTCGGCAGGCCCGTGAAGGTGCGGGTCCCGGACGCGTCCAGGACCACCCCGACCGACTCCGTATCGGGCGTGCTCCCCGGGTGACGGCCCCCGGCCCCGGCCCGGGGTGACCGACCCCACGCCCGGGCACCGCTCACTCGGCCGGTCCCTGCCATGACAATGAGAGGGTGATCACGTCAACCGCGCGCGATGCGCGCACCGTGCGCGGCCCGCAGCGGCGGGGCGGCGAGGCGACTCCGTATGTGGACCTGTCCCGCGCCGAGTGGAGCGCGCTGCGGGACAAGACGCCGCTGCCGCTGACCGCCGAGGAGGTCGAGAAGCTGCGGGGGCTCGGCGATGTCATCGACCTCGATGAGGTGCGGGATGTCTATCTGCCGCTGTCCCGGCTGCTCAACCTCTACGTGGCCGCCACCGGCAATCTGCGCGGCGCACTCAACACCTTCCTGGGCGACACCAAGCGGGGCAACGGGGCCCAGCCCGGTACGCCGTTCGTGATCGGCGTGGCGGGGAGCGTCGCGGTCGGCAAGTCGACCACCGCGCGGCTGCTCCAGGCGCTGCTGGCCCGCTGGCCCGAGCATCCGCGAGTGGAGCTGATCACCACCGACGGCTTTCTGTACCCCAACGCCGAGCTGCGGCGGCGCGGGCTGATGTCCCGCAAGGGGTTCCCGGAGAGCTACGACCGCAGGGCGCTGACCCGCTTCGTCGCCGATGTGAAGGCGGGCCGGGCGGAGGTGTCGGCGCCGGTCTACTCCCATCTGATCTACGACATCGTGCCGGACGAGCGGCTGACCGTGCACCGCCCCGACGTCCTGATCGTCGAGGGGCTCAATGTGCTGCAGCCCGCGCTGCCGGGGAAGGACGGGCTGACCCGGGTGGGGCTCGCGGACTTCTTCGACTTCAGCGTCTACGTGGACGCCCGGACCGAGGACATCGAGCGCTGGTACCTGGGCCGCTTCAAGAAGCTGCGGGAGACGGCCTTCCAGGACCCGTCCTCGTACTTCCGCAAGTACACCCAGGTCTCCGAGGAGGAGGCGCTGGACTACGGGCGGATGATCTGGCGGACCATCAACAAGCCCAATCTGCAGCAGAACGTGCAGCCCACCCGGGGGCGGGCCACGCTGGTGCTGCGCAAGGGGCCGGACCACAAAGTGCAGCGGCTGTCCCTGCGCAAGCTGTGAGGAGCGTCGGGTAAATGCTGCACTTGCGGTTGATCGTCCCCGCCGACCGCACCGAGGACGTGGTGGGCACGATCGAGAAGACGGTCGGCACCACCCATCTGGTGGTGCTGCCGGGCGCCGCCCGCGACCCCGCGGGGGACGTCGTCATGTGCGACGTGGCGCGCGAGGCCGGGGACGCCCTGCTGGGCGAGCTGCGTGAGCTGGGTCTTGACGAGGCCGGTTCGATCGCGGTGGAGAACATCGACCTGTCGCTGTCCCGGCGCGCCGACAGGGCGGAGGAGGAGGCGCCCGGCGAGGGCGCGGACGCGGTCCTGTGGGAGCACCTGGCGGACGCCACCCATGAGGAGTCCACGCTCTCGGTCACCTATCTCGCCTTCCTCGTCCTCGCGACGATGATCGCGGCATGCGGTGTGGTGCTGGACAACGCGATCCTGATCGTCGGTGCGATGGCGGTCGGCCCGGAGTTCGGGCCGCTGGCGGGGCTGTGCACCGCGCTGGTGCGGCGCGCGCCGCGGCTGGCCGCCCGCTCGGCGATCGCGCTGCTGGTCGGATTCGCGGCGGCGATGGCGCTGACCACCGGCTTCAGCATCGCGATGGACGCGGTGGGCCTCTTCGGCAAGGACATGCTCGAGCGCGCCCGGCCGAACACGGACTTCATCTGGAAGCCGGACATGTTCTCGTTCGTGGTCGCCGTGCTCGCGGGGATCGCGGGCACGCTCTCGCTGACCTCGGCGAAGTCCGGCGCGCTGGTGGGCGTGGCGATCTCGGTGACCACGGTCCCGGCGGCGGCCAACGCGGCGGTGGCGCTCGGGTATGGGGAGATCGACCAGATGTGGGGCTCGACGGAGCAGCTGCTGCTGAATTTGGTGGGGATCGTGGTGGCGGGGACGTTGACGCTGATGGCGCAGAAGGCGTTGTGGGCGCGGCAGGGGTAGGTTCCCCCACCCCGCCCCTTCCCGAAACCGGGGCCCGGCCCCGGCCCCGCCGGGGCTCCGCCCCAGACCCCGTTTCGGGGGCTCCGCCCCCGGACCCCCCTGGGCCCCCGCCGGACCCCCGCAGGGGCTCCGCCCCTGGGCCCCCCGGACCCCCGCCGAGCCCCCGCCGAGCCCCCGCTGGGGCTCCGCCCCTGGGCCCCGCTCCTCAAACTCCCCCAGCTACCGCTGGGAGGTGCCCCCTGGAGGGGCTGGATTTTCCAGCCCCTCCGGCGCGAGAAGTCCGGTGCGGTTCGGTTGCGCCCCGAAGGGGCGCGGGGGCGCGGGGGCGCGGGGCTGTGTCGTTGTGCGGCTCCGCCGCGTGGGCGCGACCAGCCACGACGCCGCCGCGGAGGAACGACCGCACCTCGCGCCGCTGCCCGCGGAGGGCTTAGCCCAAAGCCGACTTCACGGCGTCCGCCAGGCGGCCGGCGACCGAGCGGGCCTGCTCGATGTCGGCGGCCTCGACCATGACCCGTACCAGCGGCTCCGTGCCCGAGGGGCGGAGCAGCACCCGGCCGGTCTCGCCCAGCTCGCGCTCGGCCTCGGCGACGGCCGCGGCCACATCCGCGCTGGAGGTGACCCGGGACTTGTCCACGTCGGGGACGTTGACCAGCACCTGCGGCAGCCGCTCCATGACGCCCGCGAGGTCGGCCAGGGCGCGGCCGGTCGCGGCGACGCGGGCCGCCAGCAGCAGACCGGTGAGCGTGCCGTCACCCGTCGTGGCATGGTCGAGGACGATCACGTGCCCGGACTGCTCGCCGCCCAGGGCGTAGCCGCGGGCCTTCATCTCCTCCAGCACATAGCGGTCCCCGACCGCCGTCTGGACCAGCTCGACGCCCTCGCGCCGCATGGCCAGCTTGAAGCCGAGGTTGGACATCACGGTGCCGACCACCGCGTCCCCGCGCAGCTCGCCCGCCTCGCGCATGGCCAGGGCCAGGACGGCGAGGATCTGGTCGCCGTCGACCTCGCGGCCCGTGGCGTCCACCGCGAGACAGCGGTCGGCGTCCCCGTCGTGGGCGATGCCGAGGTCGGCCCGGTACTCCACGACGGCCGCCTGGAGGCGGGCGAGGTGAGTGGAGCCGTAGCCGTCATTGATGTTGAGCCCGTCCGGGTCGGTGCCGATCGTCACGACCTCGGCCCCGGCCCGCGCGAACGCCTCCGGGGAGACCCGGGCGGCCGCGCCGTGCGCCCCGTCGATGACGACCTTGAGGCCGTCGAGCCGGTTGGGGAGGACGCCGACCAGATGGGCCACATAGGCGTCGAAGCCCTCGGCGTAGTCCCGGACCCGGCCCACCCCGGCGCCCGTCGGCCGGTCCCACGGCTCACCGGAGGCGTGGGCGCGGTAGGTGGTCTCGATGCGGTCCTCCAGCTCGTCGGCCAGCTTGTGGCCGCCGCGGGCGAAGAACTTGATGCCGTTGTCGGGCATCGGGTTGTGGCTCGCGGAGAGCATCACCCCGAGGTCCGCGTCCAGCGCCCCGGTCAGATGCGCGACGGCGGGCGTGGGCAGCACGCCGACCCGCAGCACGTCCACCCCGGCGCTGGCCAGCCCCGCCACCACGGCCGCTTCCAGGAACTCCCCGGACGCTCGCGGATCCCGTCCGACCACCGCCACCGGCCGATGGCCCTCGAAGGTTCCCGCTTCGGCGAGCACATGCGCCGCCGCTACCGACAGGCCGAGCGCCATCTCAGCCGTCAGGTCGGCGTTCGCGACGCCGCGCACACCATCCGTACCGAAGAGTCGTCCCACTGGTGTCCTCCGAAGTTACGAGCTGGGGGGCTGAAGTTTGCTTGTAGGTATACGCCCCCCGGTGGCGATAGCCGAACGCCCCGGAGGCACAGGTGGTGCCGCCGGGGCGTTCGGGTGAAGCAGCGGTGCCGCGATGGGCGTCAGCGCTTGCTGTACTGCGGCGCCTTGCGGGCCTTCTTCAGACCAGCCTTCTTACGCTCGGTGGCGCGGTCGTCACGGGTCAGGAAGCCGGCCTTCTTCAGGGGGCCGCGGTTGTTGTCCACGTCCGCCTCGTTCAGCGCCCGGGCGATGCCCAGACGCAGCGCCCCGGCCTGGCCGGAGACGCCGCCGCCCGAGATGCGGGCGATGACGTCGTAGCGGTCGTCCAGCTCGAGCACCTTGAAGGGCTCGTTGACTTCCTGCTGGTGAACCTTGTTGGGGAAGTACTCTTCGAGAGTACGCCCGTTGATCTTCCACTGCCCACTGCCCGGCACGATGCGGACACGCGCCACGGCGTTCTTGCGGCGGCCGGTGCCGGCGGCAGGCTGCGGGTCACCGAAGCGGGAAGCGAGCGACTCGGAGGTGTACTCCGACTCGACCGTCTCGACGCTCTCGGTGGTGTACTCCTCGACATCGAGGGGGGTCTCGGCGGTGGTCTCGGCCACGATGCTCCTCAGATTCTCTTCGTCGTAAGGGGTGGCCGGGACTACTGCGCGACCTGGGTGATCTCGAACGGAACCGGCTGCTGAGCGGCGTGCGGGTGCTGGTCGCCCGAGTACACCTTCAGCTTCGAGAGCATCTGACGGCCGAGGGTGTTCTTGGGGAGCATGCCCTTGATGGCCTTCTCGACGGCCTTCTCCGGGTTCTTCTCCAGCAGCTCGTCATAGCGGATGGAGCGCAGACCACCCGGGTAGCCGGAGTGGCGGTACGCCATCTTCTGGGTCCGCTTGTTGCCGGAGAGGTGCACCTTGTCGGCGTTGATGATGATGACGAAGTCACCAGCGTCGACATGCGGCGCGTACACCGGCTTGTGCTTGCCCCGCAAAAGGGTGGCGGCCTGAGTGGCCAGACGGCCCAGAACCACATCAGTGGCGTCGATGACATGCCACTGACGCTGAACGTCGCCGGGCTTGGGGCTGTACGTACGCACGGTCGTAGCCTTCGCTTCTTCAGTGAGTGGGGTCTCCCCGAGCCCGCGAGGGCCGGGAGGACAGGTCCGGACAAGGCCACCCGGACGATCACGACAGCCGTGGCCGCACCTCGGTGACGCATGCCGAGTGCTTGCCGCTGGTCATCGGCCCGGTGGACCGGCGTAACGGCCTCTCACGTGAGAACGAGCAAGCCAATACGCATAACGAACTGGCAGAATACCGGCCCGCCCCCACCCGGGTCAAAACGCCTCCACGCCGCCTCACCCCCGCCCGCGACCCGCCATCCGGGGCCGACGCCCCGGCCGAGCCCGGGCACCTCCCCGGCCCCGACCGCCGCCGGGCCGACTTCGCCGGGGGTCCGGCCGCGGCCCGCGATGGGGGCGCCGAGTCCGGCCCCCCTCACGCGGGGCCCGGACACCGACGGAGGCGCCTGCCCGCGGGGGCATTGGGGTCTCCCGCGCCGATCGTGGCGTCAGTACCTCCCACCCGCGCGCCGCGATTCGACCGGGCCCCGGTCGAGCCCGCGCGCCTCACGGCCGAAGGTGCCTGCCCGCAGGGGCGCCGGGGGCTTACCGTGCCGATCGCGGCCTCGTGCGCGAGGGCGGGAAGGGGCGGGAGGCGTGGGGGCGGCCCCCGGCGCCGGGTCGAAAGGCACCCGCGCTGCCGCGCGCCCGGCCGCGCCCGCGATTCAGGCCAGGGGCGCCGGCCGCCGGCCGGGAGGGCTTCGCCGTGGGGCCGTCCGCGGCCCACGGCGGGCAGGGGTAGCGGCCGGGTGGGTGGGGGCGGAAGAGGGACCCGCCGGCGGGTCCATCCTGTCACTCGGCCGGTCTAAAATGCGCGCCATGAGCTTTGGGCAAGGGGGGCCTTACGGGCCCGGGGGTTCTCAGGCGCCTCAGCCGTCGACGCCGGACTGGGCGGCGCTCGCCGATCAGTCCGCCGCGCGCAACCGCCGCCGCAAGCTGCTCTTCATCGGGGGCGGTGCCCTGGCGACGGCCGCCGTCGCCGCGATCGTCGCCACCGCCGTGGTCAGCAGCGGTCACAAGGACAGCGGCGGCGGCGATTCGGCCGGTGGGCTGCCCACCCCGCAGGACCTGCCCAGCGAGTCGGCGACGCCCGAGCCCACCTTCTCCAATGTCGCCCCGCCCGCGCCGCCGAAGCCGCTGGACATCATCTCCAGCGCCCGGCGGGACAAGGCGCCGCTGAGCGCGGCGAGCCTCTTCCCCGACAAGCGCGCCGCGAAGGACGACCGCTCGTACGCCAAGGCGGCGTCCGCCTCCACCACCAGCTGCGCGGCCGCGACCCAGGGGGCGCTCGGCTCGGTCCTGGTGAACAACGGCTGCCGCAAGTTGCTGCGGGCCACCTTCACCCGGGACGGCGTCGCGGTGACGGTCGGCGTCGCCGTCTTCGACGGCAAGGCGGCTGCCGAGAAGGCCAAGGACCGGTACCAGCCCAACATCGCCTCGCTCTCGGGCGGGGGCGTGCCGGTCTTCTGCCGCCGGACGGCCTGCCAGAGCTCGGCGAACGCGATCGGGCGGTACGCCTACTTCACGATCTCCGGCTATACGTCGGGCAAGGCGGTCACGTCGTCGGACACCGCCACCCTCCAGGCCGGGCGCGATGTCGCCGACTACACCTTCCGCCGGATCCTGGCCCGGGGCAACGCCCAGGCCTCGGCGGAGGCGGCCTCGGCCGCCGCCACGGACTAGCTGGGGTGCCTGGCGGTACGCGTACGCTGCGGCGGGCTGCTCCCCTCCCCGCCCCTTCCCACAACTGGGGCTGAAGCCCCAGACCCCGGGATCCAGGGGCGAAGCCGCTGCCACGCGGCGGAGCCGCCTGCCTGCGGGAAGGGGAGGGGGAAGCGTCGATGTGCGGCTCCGCCGCGTGGGGGCTCCGCCCCGGGTCACGGGTCCACGGGAGGGAAGGGGAAAGACCCGCCGGACACCCCCTGGCCGGGCCGGACACCCCGTAGCCCGGCCGCCGCCCCGGGCCGTCGGCGGGGGTGCTACGACGCGGCGCCCTTCGTGGCCTTCTCCACCTTCGCCACCTGGGCGTCCACCAGCGCGGCCGGGATCTCGGACTTCGACGGGTCCGCGATGTTCACCCCGAAGAACACCGTCACCTGCGGCCCGGTCCGCACGACCGTGAACTTGATGACGGCCTTCTCCTTGCCCGCGTCATGCAGGCTGAAGGACACCGCCTCGTCCCCGGCCTTCGGCGCGTCCAGCGGTGTCACCTTCTTCACGTCCGCCTTCTCGCCCGAGCCGTCCTCGGCCGGGAAGCCGCCCTGGCAGGCGGTGACGGCCTCGCGCAGGTCCTTCACCGTGCGCTCGGCGTCGCCCGGTCCGTAGGAGGAGATCCGGATCAGGCCGGTGCCGCCGACCTTCGCCTTGGTGAGGTCGGTGGCGTAGGCGCGGTGGACGCTGGCCTTGGGCGCGGGGTCGTACCGGGTCCCCATCAGCGCGGCCATCGGCTGGCACGCGGCCTTTCCGGTCTTGGCCGAGCCGCCCTCGCTGACCTCCTTGTCCGTCATCTTCTGCACCTCGAGCCCCTTGACCTCGCCGTTGGTCAGGGCGGCCCGCTCCAGGGCGGACGCGGACAGCGGCTTCGCGGCCGGGTCGGAGCTCGCGGCCTTGCCGGACCCCTGGGCGCCGCCGGACTGCTGGGCGCCGCTCGCCTGCTTGGCGCCGTCCGCCTTGCCGTCGCCGGAGTCGCTGCCGCATCCGGTCATCAGCCCCAGCGCCGCCACCACCGCGATGGCCGCACCCACGGTCCGCTTCACACCGGACTCGTTCATTTCTCTATCCACCCCTGGTCGGTATCGGTCCCGCACGGCCACCGCACGGACACCCCGCAGACTCCCAGAACACCGGGAGGGTTGTACTCCCTTTCCCGAATGTGGTGGATCCCATATCACCATGCGCATAAGCAACTTTTCCGGCTCTGGCCAGTCTTACCGACCGATCGGTCCTTACTGGTTCCATACCGGCATCACACCGCCCCCATATCGGCGCAATGCAGCCTGGTTCGGGACCAGAACGCAGCACGGCCTCGGAGGGGAGGGCACGCAGCGGCAGAGCAGGCGCGCCGCGCGTACATCACCGTGAAGATTTCTTTCCTGCTCCACAACGCCTATGGCATCGGCGGAACCATCCGGTCGACCTTCAATGTGGCCGGGGCGCTCGCCGCCCACCACACCGTGGAGATCGTCTCCCTGATCCGCACCATCGACGCCCCGAACCTCCCCCTCCATCCCGCCGTGCGGCTCAGGCCCCTGATCGACCTGCGCCCCCACGAAGACGTGCCCCACCCCGGACGCGGCGCCGCCGACCTCGGCCATCCGCTGCTGACCCGGCCCAGCGCCCACATCCCCGCCGCCGAGGCCAGGGGCACCACCAACTTCAACGCGCTCACCGACGAGCGCGTCGCCGAGTACCTCGACCGCACCGACGCCGATGTCGTCATCGCCACCCGCCCCGGCCTGGTGATCTATCTCGCCGCGCTCGGCCGCTCCGGCCGCTTTCTGCGGATCGGCCAGGAGCACCGCCTCTACGGCACCCACCGCGCCGAGATCCGCGCCGCCGTCGACGCCGCCATCCCCCACCTCGACGCGTACACCTCGGTCTCCGAGGCCGACGCGGCCACCCACCGGGCCCACCTCCCCGGTGTCACCACCCGGCTGACCGCCCTGCCCAACGGGGTGCCCGCCACCGGGATCGAGCCCTCCGACGGCCGCGCCAAACTCGTCGTGGCCGCGGGCCGGCTGATCCCCGTCAAGCGCTACGACCTGCTGGTGGCCGCTTGGGCGACGGTCGCCGCCAAACACCCCGACTGGCGGTTGCGCATCTACGGCCGCGGCCCCCAACTCCCCGCGCTGCGCCGCCAGATCGACGAGCTCGGGCTGGCCGGTCAGATCACCCTGATGGGCGCCCACTCCCCCATCGAGACCGAGTGGGCCAAGGGCGCGATCGCCGCCGTCACCTCCCGCGAGGAGTCGTTCGGCATGACGATCGTCGAGGCGATGCACTGCGGGGTGCCCGTGGTCGCCACCGACTGCCCGCACGGTCCTGGCGAGATCATCACCGATGGCCGAGACGGACTGCTGGTGCCGGTGGGCGACGCGGACGGGATCGCCAAGGGGCTGCTGACCCTGATCGAGGACGACGCACTGCGCCGCTCGATGGGCGAGGCGGCCCGGGTCGCGGCGCGGCGGTACGCACCCGAGCGCGTGGCGGTCGCCTACGAACGGCTCATCGAGGAGCTCCACACCGCCCGCTCCACCGCGGCCCCGGCCCACCGGCGCCGTACGGCCGCGCCGTTGCGGGGCCGGTCGGCCGGGGCGCCGCTGACCGACACGCTCAAGGGCGCGGTCAAGCAGCTGATCCGCAAGCCCCTGCGGCCCGTCGCGTCCTGCCGGGTCACCGCCGAGGGCAATCTGTCGGTGCTGCTGGAGCCCGACGGCCTGCACGGGGGCGAGCTCGAACTGACCGTCACCCGGCGCAAGAGCGACGAGCCCCCCTTCCGCGTACCGCTGCTGCCCCCGGTCGGCGGCGCGCCGTCCGCGCCCTGGACGGCCACGCTCGACCGAGCGACGCTCGACCTCGCCGAGGGCCGCTGGGATCTGCACGTGGTCCGGCGCTCCGACGGCGTCCGCCGCCGGGTCGGCTGCCGCTTCGCCGAGGGGCGCGGGCTGCTGGGCCTGGAGCCGCTGCCCGGCTCCCCGTTCACCTGGTGGATCCCCTACCCCACCGTCGACGGCTATCTCGCGCTGCGCGCCTGGCGGCGCCCGGCCCACGCCGAGGCCCGGGTGATCCGCCTGGACGCCGAGGGGCTCGCCGTCGAAGGCACCCTGCACGGGGCGCGCTTCGGGCCCGACGCCACCCCGACCGCGGTGGCCACCCCGTCCAAGGGCCCGGCCCGCCCGTTCCTCACCGGGGTCACGGCCCTCGACGGCGGCCGGTTCCGCTTCACCGTCCCGTACGAGCGGATCCTTCAGGCCCGTGACGGCGAAGGGGGCGCCGCCGGCTGGACCCTGACGCTCCACAAGTCCGCCGGGGGCGGGACCCCGATCCGGATCGGACGCATCGTCGGCGACATCGTGGACCGCGACAAAACGGACCTCTTCCCAGTCACCCACGGTGTCCGCCCCCACCTCACCCGCACCGGTGACCTCGCCATCCTCTCCGTCACCACGGGGAATTGAGGCACTCGGTCCCCAGGTGCCGTGTTTGCCGCCGAGACCACCGGTAACACTCGGTGATATCAGCCTCGAGCGAGGGAAATCTCTGCGGAAGGCACAGCGATGTCAACAGTCACGCTCATCATCCTGCTGGCGGCGCTGGCCGCCATGGCCGGCCTGGTGATCGCCCCCTCGGTGCGGCAGGGCCGCAGGGGCGACCTGCCGGTCCGAAGCCTGCCCTCGGAAAGCCGGGAGCAGTACGCGGCGCGGTGGGCGGGCCTGCAAGAGCGGTTCGTGGACTCCCCCGGATGGGCGCTGCGCGAAGCCGACCGGCTGCTGGGCGCGTTGGCCGTCGACCGCGGCTATCCGGCCGAGTCCGACGAGAAGCGGATGGACGCGCTGTCCGTCCGTCACCCCGAGGAGATCGACGGCTACCGCCGGCTGCACGCCATGGCGGCGCGGGTGAACGACAACGAGGCCGCCGAGGCGGCCACCGAGCGGATGCGGGAAGCGCTGGTCGCGGCGCGTCCCCTGTTCGAGCAGCTGGTCCGCGCCCAACCGCACGACGAGCGCCCGCTCCCGCCTCCGGCTCCCCGTCGGCGGGACCTCGACCGGAGTCGCGTCCCGCGGCAGCGCCTCGGCCCGGCCGCCGATCATTGACCGGTGAGCCGCACCGCCAGCGCGAGGGTGTCATCCGGATGCAGGATCACCGTGTGCATGTCCTCCGCGATGGCGCCGGGAACCTCCTCTATCGGGCTCTGCAGATGCTTGTGCGCGGCCTCGATCAGGCGCTTCTCGCCCTCGATCGGGTCCCGGCGGCTCTCGGTGAGCCCGTCGGTGTAGAGCAGGAGGAGGTCCCCGGGGGCCAGCCGCTCGGTCAGCGGGGTCTCACTGCCGGGCAGCGGAAAGCCGATTCCGCGCCCCCGGGCCTCCAGATACCGGGCCGACCCGTCGCGGCGCAGCAGCAGCGCCGGCGGATGGCTCCCATTGGCCAGCCACAGCTCACCGGTGGCCGCATCGATCCGGGCCAGCTGCACGGTGGCCATCACGGACCGGTCGAAGGGGCGCAGGATCTCATCGGTGCGGGCCACGATCGACTCGAGCCGGTGGCCCTCCAGGGCCAGGGTGCGCACCGCGTGGGTGACGTTGAGCGCGCTGCGCGTACTGGTCACCCCATGGCCCAGGGCGTCCACGATGGTGATGTGGACGGTGCCGTCGGGCAGCACGAACCAGTCGTACAGATCCCCTCCGGTCGGCGCGTCGGTGCCGGCCGGCGCGTAGTGCACGGCGAGTTCGAGACCGTCGGCCTTGATGGGCGGCGGGCGCAGCGCGTCCTCCAGCTCCCGCAGGGTCTGGCCGTGCGCGGTGCGCAACTGCTTGTCCCGCTCGTCGAGCTGGACGTAGAGCGCGAGCACCCCGCTGTTGGTCTCGGCGAGTTCATCGTTGAGGCGGCGGTGCTCGGAGGTGAGCGCGTCGGCGGCGGCCACGACCGCGCGCAGCTCCTCCGCGGCGAGGGCGGCCTCGTCGGGCGCCTCGCCGGACGCCTCGTCCGCGGCGTCCGATGGGGGTGACGCCGGGAGGCGCCAGACCACCTCGCCCTCGGTCACCGCGTCGGGGGCCATCGGGAGATCCGCCGGCACCGGGCCCGTGTCGCCCGGGGTCCGCAAGCCCACCGTGAGCAGCCCCTCGTCCGGGTCGTAACGCCACTCAAGGCCCGTCTCCCGCCCGGCGCGCAGCGCCGCCCCGGCGGCCTCGGCGACGGACAGCACAAGGCGCGCCCGGACCGCGGGGTCCAGGCCGTGCTCCCGGGCCAGCGCCCGAACGGCCCGGCTGAGCCCCGCCGTCGTGGCGCAGGTGAGGTTCCTCGTCGTCATGGAAGCCTTAAGGGGGACCTGGCCGCGAGCACCGTGGCGTCGTCGCGGACGCGGCGATGGCCATGGGCGAGCGCGGCGGACAGCAGGGGTGGCGGGAGGCGGAGCACGGACGGGGGCGTGTCGAGCGACCAGCGGGCGTCGATACCGTCACTGTGCAGTACCGCCGTACCGCCCTGGGGCAGCGGGAAGTCGTGGACGCGGGGGGTGGGCATTCCCCAGCCGACGATACCGGGCTGCCCGGTCAGCCGGTGCCGGACCTTTTCATGGGTCAGGGCGAGGGCGCGGATGTTGCCGATGCCGCAGTAGTCGGCGCGCTCGGGGTACAGCCGCAGCACGCCCACGGCGGCCCCGCGGGTGTGCCGCAGGGCCCGGTTCATCCGGGTGAGCACCTCCGGCAGCGGCCGGTCGGGGTCGGCGTGGAAGGTCCGCAGCGCCGCCTGGGCCGCCTCGGCGGCGGGCCGGCCGTGGCCCAGCCCGTCCAGGACGACCGCGGTGCGGGCGGAGTCCGTGTCGACGATCGCGCGGGCGTCACCACAGCCCTCCTCCCCCTCGGCGGGCAGACAGACCGCGCCCACCCCCTGCCACTCCGGCCGCCGCTCGTCCGGCGCGGTGAGGCGGGCGCAGGCCCAGGTGCCGGCGTGGGCGCCACCGGCGCTGCGCAGGATGAAGTGGGTCGCCATCCGCTTGACGGCACCGAGCCCGGCCCCCAGCGTTCCGGAGGTGGTGTAGCCGTCCGCCAGACAGCGCTCGGGGTCGCGCATGCCCGGGCCGCGGTCGGCGGCCAGGATCTCCACCCCGTGGCCCAGCGGCAGCGGCTGGACGTAGAGCGTGCCGTCGCCGGCGTGCTTGTCCAGGTTGGTCGCCAGCTCCGAGGCGATCACCGCCGCCTGATCGGGCAGCGCCCCCGGCAGCTCGCACGCCCGGGCCACCTCACGCGCCGTCTCCGCGGCCAGGTGCGCGGCGCTGCGGTGGTCGACGCGCACCTCGACGGTGGGCGCCGCGAACGTATGGATCACCGGGGCGTCCAGCGGGTGACGACCACCACGGTGCCCTCCCCCGGGCCGGTGCGCACCGTGAACTCGTCCATCAGCCGACGGGCGCCACCCAGCCCGTGGCCCAGGCCCCCGCCGGTGGTGAAGCCGTCGGTGAGCGCCGCTTCGAGGTCCGCGATCCCCGGCCCCTCGTCCTTGACGACCAGCCGCAGCCCCCGCCGTCCCCCGGGCTCGCGCGGATACTCGAGCGTCACCGTGCCGCCGCGCCCGTGGACATAGGCGTTACGGGCGAGCTCGCTGGCGGCCGTGACCACACGGGTCTGGTCCACCAGGCCGAAGCCCACCTCGACGGTGGCCGCGCGCACCGCGTGGCGGACCGTCAGCAGGTCCTCCTCCGTGCGCACCGGATACGTGGCCGGCGCGGGCGGGCGTCGGTTCTCCGCTCGCGCGGGCCTCTTGGCCCCGCGGGAGGCGAGGGTGTACTCACCGGGAGGTGCCACGTCGGGCCCCTTCCAGGGGCTGCGGGGCCTGACGCCACCCCAGCGCCGCCATGCCCTGCTCCGGGTTGAGGGCGGTCTCCACACCGACGAGTTCGATCCCCAGCTCGACCAGGGTGATCGCCACCGGCGGTCGCATCCCGGCCACGATCACCCGCGCCCCCAGCAGCCGGGCCACCGTGGTCAGCTCCATCAGCGTCCGGGCCACGAAGGAGTCGATGACCTCCAGCCGGGAGATGTCGATGAGCACCCCACGGGCGCCCTCGGCCGAGATCCGCTCGGTCAGCTCCTCGGTGAAGGCGATGGCAGTCCGGTCGTCGAGCTCATTGAGCAGGCCGGTGACCAGGACGTCTCCCAGTCGCAGAATCGGAACGCCGGGCTGGGGCTGACCGGTCACCGGCCGTCTCCTTCGTCACCGTCGGGCCCGGGCCCGTCGATCAGCTTGATCGCGGCGGCCAGCGCGTCGGCCAGCGTCGCCCGCGTGAGGATGGTGGACAGATCGATGCCGAGCTGGGCGATGGTCTGGGCGATCGAGGGGCGCACCCCGCTGATCACACAGTCCGCGCCCATCAACCGCACCGCGTTGACGGTCTGCATCAGGTGCTGGGCGACGGCGGTGTCCACCGTGGGCACACCCGTGATGTCGACGATCGCGACCAGCGCCTCGTGGTCCTGGATGGCCTGGAGCAGGTTCTCCATGACCACCTGGGTCCGGGCGGTGTCCAGCGTGCCGATCAGCGGCACGGCCAGCACCTGCCGCCACAGCCGCACCACCGGCGTCGACTGCTCCATCAGTTGCTGGCTCTGCCGGCGGATGATCTCCTCGCGGCCCTCCACATAGGTCTCGAAGGACAGCGCCCCGGCCACATCGAGCAGCCGGTTCATGAAGACGGCCGAGGCGAACAGCTCCTCGGCGTCCCGGGTGTCCCGCTGCACCGCCTTCAGCAGCGCCTCCTTGAGCGCGAGCACCGCGAGCGAGGTCGCCGTCGGCGTGGCCCCGGCCCGGGCCCGGCGCAGCGACAGCCCGACCACGGCCTCGTGCAGCCCCGGCGTGGAGGTCACCACACGGTCCACCGGCACACCGCTCCGCAGGCCTGGGACCAGCGCCTCGATCAACGCGTCGGCCTCCTCGCGGAGTTCGGCCTCGCCGATGTCGGTGTCGAGCAGGGCCTGCTCCATCTGCAGCTCGACCCAGCGATCGGCGATCTCCTCGCCGCGTTCGTGAAGCGCCCTGGTCAGGCGCTCTCGCACAGCGGCCTCGCTGGTACTCACGCGGATCCCTTCGCGGTCGGCGACCGTTCTCGGTTGGCAAATTTTATCGATCTTCCGGGGGACCCGGAAGCCGCATCATGCCGATCGCCGCCCTGCCGTGACCTGTTGTCGACCCGCCGTTCCCACACGATGCGCGTGGCGAGTACCCAGTGATCGCCCGCCCACACCCACCGTCTCAGCGGCAGCCGTCTCAGCAGCAGCCGGAACCGATCGCCGTCGCGCCCGGCAGGGAGCGCTTGTTGCGGGACTCCCGGTTACGGGCGGCGAGTTGGTCGTCGGCCGGGTAGCCGACCTCTTCCAGGGTCAGGCCGTGCGGGCGTACGACATGGACGGCGGAGTCGCGCAGCCCGGCGGAGAGCACCTTGGCGGGCCAGTCCGGGGGGCGGTGGCCGTCTCCGACGAAGAGCAGGGCGCCCACCAGCGAGCGCACCATGTTGTGGCAGAAGGCGTCCGCCCGCACCGTGGCCGTGATCACGCCGTCCGCCCCGCGCACCCAGTCCAGCCGCTGGAGGGTGCGGATGGTGGTGGCGCCGTCGCGCTTCTTGCAGTACGCGGCGAAGTCGTGCTCGCCCAGGAGCCGTGTCGAGGCCGCGTTCATGGCGTCCACGTCCAGCGGCCAGTCGTGCCACAGCACATGGCCGCGCAGCAGCGGGTCGACCCCGCCGGGGTGGTCGGTGACCCGGTAGGCGTAGCGCCGCCAGATCGCGGAGAAGCGGGCGTTGAACCCGGTGGGGGCCTCGGCGACCTTCCAGACCCGTACGTCATGGGGCAGCCGGCCGGCCAGCCGCCGCAACAGCTTGTCCCGGTGCTCGGCCCACAGCGCCTCGGGCAGATCCACGTGCGCCACCTGGCCGCGGGCGTGCACCCCCGCATCGGTGCGGCCCGCGACGGTCAGCTCGAAGGTCTCAGAGGAGCGCGTCACCGTCCGCAGCGCGCTCTCCAGCTCGCCCTGTACGGTGCGCCGCTCGCGCTGCTTGGCCCAGCCCGAGAACTCCTTGCCGTCGTAACTCAGATCCAGCCGGACCCGTACGAAACCGGGCGCCGCCTCGTCACTCACTGGGTCGTTCCTCTCCATGCGGAACGGGCCCGCTCCCAGGATCTGGGGGCGGGCCCGTCCGTACGACGAAAGCCGATCAGACGCCTCAGGCGTCCTTCGACTCCTCGGCCTCGGCCTCGGCCGGAGCCTCGGTGGCCTCGGCGGCCGGGGTCTCCTTCTTGAGGTCCGCGACGGCCTGGTCACCGGCGGCGTCCTTGGCGGTGCGCTTGGTGGCGGCCTCGGCCTCGCCCACGGCCTCCTGCTGCACGGTCAGCGCCTCGACCAGCTCGATGACCGCCATCGGGGCGTTGTCGCCACGGCGGTTACCGATCTTGGTGATGCGGGTGTAGCCACCCGGCCGGTTCTCGTAGCGCGGCCCGATCTCGGTGAAGAGGGTGTGCACGACGCTCTTGTCGCGGATGGTCTGGAGCACCAGACGGCGGTTGTGAAGGTCGCCCTTCTTCGCCTTGGTGACCAGCTTCTCCGCGACCGGGCGCAGACGGCGGGCCTTCGCCTCGGTGGTGGTGAT
The DNA here is from genome assembly GCF_014712245.1 of Streptomyces sp. 5-10. NCBI lineage: Bacteria > Bacillati > Actinomycetota > Actinomycetes > Kitasatosporales > Streptomycetaceae > Streptomyces > Streptomyces sp. 5-10. The sequence goes on along the minus strand of NZ_JACVYG010000044.1, from coordinate 66,430 downwards.
CCGGCCGTGCTCGAACAGCGCCGTGGCGAGGTTCGCCAGCAGGAGCCGCTCGTGTGCGGCGCTGCCGCCCAGACGGGCGCCCTTGGTGGGCTTCGGCATGTGTATCTCCTAGATGTCTGCACCGGCCGTATCAGGTACCGGTGTCAGTGGACAAAATCCAGCCCGTCCGGCGGTTGAGGACGAGACCTCAGCCACAGCGGACCAGCGGGTTCTAGTACTGCTCGGTCTCCACGAAACCGGCGTCCGCGTCGTCATCGGCGCCGAAGGCGTCAGCGGCGGCGGTCGGGTCGAATCCGGGCGGGCTGTCCTTGAGCGCGAGGCCCATACCGGCCAGCTTCGCCTTGACCTCGTCGATCGACTTGGCGCCGAAGTTGCGGATGTCGAGCAGGTCCGCCTCGGACCGCGCCACGAGCTCACCCACGGAGTGGATGCCCTCGCGCTTGAGGCAGTTGTACGAACGAACGGTGAGCTCGAGCTCCTCGATCGGCAGCGCCAGGTCGGCGGCGAGGGCGGCGTCCGTCGGGGACGGGCCCATGTCGATGCCCTCGGCGTCCACGTTCAGCTCGCGGGCCAGGCCGAACAGCTCGACCAGGGTCTTACCGGCCGACGCCATGGCGTCGCGCGGCCGCATGGCCTGCTTGGTCTCGACGTCGACGATCAGCTTGTCGAAGTCGGTGCGCTGCTCGACACGGGTCGCCTCGACCTTGTAGGTGACCTTGAGCACCGGCGAGTAGATCGAGTCGACCGGGATCCGGCCGATCTCCTGGCCGACCTGCTTGTTCTGCACGGCGGAGACATAGCCGCGACCGCGCTCGACGGTCAGCTCCATCTCCAGCTTGCCCTTGCCGTTCAGCGTGGCCAGGACCAGGTCGGGGTTGTGCACCTCGACACCGGCGGGCGGCGCGATGTCGGCGGCGGTGACCAGACCCGGGCCCTGCTTGCGCAGGTACATCACGACCGGCTCGTCGTGCTCCGAGGAGACGACCAGCTGCTTGATGTTGAGGATCAGGTCGGTGACGTCCTCCTTGACGCCCGGCACGGTGGTGAACTCGTGCAGGACCCCGTCGATCCGGATGGACGTGACCGCCGCACCGGGGATCGAGGAGAGGAGCGTACGACGCAGGGAGTTTCCGAGGGTGTAGCCGAAGCCCGGCTCCAGCGGCTCGATCACGAACCGGGAGCGGAACTCGTCGACGACCTCTTCGGTCAACGAGGGACGCTGAGCGATCAGCATGGGTATTGCCTCCAGTCTTCGGCGCCCGCTATTTGACGCCGAACCCTTCAATGGTACGGGCGGTACGTGCCAAACGGCTCCGTACCGCCCGACCCTCACATCAGCCGGCTACGCCGACGGGTCATCGCTACTACTTGGAGTAGAGCTCGACGATCAGCTGCTCCTGCACCTGGGTGTCGATCACCTGGCGCTCGGGCAGCGAGTGCACGAGGATCCGCAGCTGCGACGGAATGGCCTCCAGCCACGCCGGCACGGTGCGCTCGCCCGCCTCGGCCTGAGCCACCTGGAAGGGGGTCAGGGTGCGGGACTTCGGACGGACCTCGACGATGTCGTTCACGGTGACACGAGCCGACGGGATGTCGGTCTTGACGCCGTTCACGGTGAAGTGGCCGTGGCGGACCAGCTGACGGGCGTGGTCGCGGGACTTGGCGAAGCCGGCCCGGTAGACCACGTTGTCGAGTCGGGTCTCGAGGATGCGAAGAAGGTTCTCACCGGTCTTGCCGGTCTTCTTGTTCGCCTCCGCGTAGTAACCACGGAACTGCTTCTCAAGGACGCCGTAGATGCGGGTCGCCTTCTGCTTCTCACGGAGCTGCAGCAGGTACTCGCTGTCCTTGGTGCGCCCGCGACCGTGCTCACCCGGGGGGTAAGGACGGATCTCGATCGGGCACTTCGCGCTCTCGCACTTGCTCCCCTTGAGGAAGAGCTTCTGCTTCTCCCGACGGCAACGCTTGCAGTCGGCCCCGGTGTAACGCGCCATTGTTTCTGTTGTCTCCTACTTCAGCCGGTCAGACGCGCCGACGCTTGGGCGGGCGGCATCCGTTGTGCGGAGTCGGAGTGACGTCCTGGATCGAGCCCACCTCCAGGCCGGTGGCCTGGAGCGAGCGGATCGCGGTCTCACGGCCGGAGCCCGGACCCTTGACGAACACGTCGACCTTGCGCATGCCGTGCTCCTGCGCGCGGCGGGCGGCCGACTCGGCGGCCATCTGCGCGGCGAACGGAGTGGACTTGCGCGAGCCCTTGAAGCCGACGTGGCCGGCCGAGGCCCAAGAGATCACGTTCCCGGTCGGGTCCGTGATCGAGACGATGGTGTTGTTGAACGTGCTCTTGATGTGAGCGTGCCCGTGGGCGACGTTCTTCTTTTCCTTGCGGCGCACCTTCTTGGCGCCGGCCGTCCTGCTCTTCGGAGGCATTCTCTTGAAATCTCCCGTGGAGGTGGTCGGTCCTACAGCTCGGACCGCTTGTCAGCGTCCGGTGCGGACTACTTCTTGCCCGGCTTCTTCTTACCGGCGATGGCGCGACGCGGGCCCTTGCGGGTGCGGGCGTTGGTCGACGTGCGCTGGCCGTGGACCGGAAGGCCGCGGCGGTGACGCAGACCCTGGTAGCAGCCGATCTCGACCTTGCGGCGGATGTCGGCCTGGATCTCGCGACGGAGGTCACCCTCGGTCTTGATGTTGTTGTCCACGTACTCGCGGATCTTGACCAGGTCCTCTTCGGCCAGGTCGCGAACGCGGGTGTCCGGGTTCACACCGGTGTTGGCGAGCGTCTGCTGGGCAAGGGTGCGACCGATGCCGAAGACGTAGGTGAGGGCGACCTCGACGCGCTTGTCGCGCGGGAGGTCAACGCCTGCGAGGCGTGCCATGAATCTGGCTCCAGGTGGTTGTCGGAGGTCTTCCGCAGCACCACTCCCGGCCGCCGTACGGAACGGCTTACGGGTCCCCGGCCTCCGACCGGGGGTGTCGTCCCCGCGGGGCGGGAACGGGTGACTGCGTATGTACGCAAAGTTATGACGTCGCGCGAAGATACTGCGAGTGGTGCAGGATTCCGGCCGGTGTGCGTCAGCCCTGGCGCTGCTTGTGGCGCAGGTTGTCGCAGATGACCATGACCCGGCCGTGGCGGCGGATCACCTTGCACTTGTCGCAGATCTTCTTGACGCTCGGCTTGACCTTCATGGGTGTGAGGTTCTCCGGGTCGTGAGATCTACTTGTAGCGGTAGACGATCCGTCCGCGCGTGAGGTCGTACGGAGACAGCTCCACGACCACCCGGTCATCGGGCAGGATGCGAATGTAGTGCATGCGCATCTTGCCGCTGATGTGCGCGAGGACCTTGTGACCGTTCTGAAGCTCCACCTTGAACATCGCGTTCGGCAGAGACTCGATCACGGTGCCCTCGATTTCGATGGCGCCTTGCTTCTTGGCCATGTCCTGCTTTCGGGATCGGCTACCTTGATCGGCTCGCGACATGCGGGAGGGCATGCGAGAGCCGACGTGTCAGTCTACGTCAGGGCATCCCGAAACACGAATCCGGGGCATCATGCCCCGATTTTGAGATCTTTATGCCCACGGAGATCGTCAGGCCAGCGGGTCGGGCGCGGTCTCCACGCCCAGCTCGGCCAGCTTGGCCTTGCCGCCGTCCACGGCGGTCAGCACCAGCGGACCCTCCTCGGTCAGCGCGACCGAGTGCTCCCAGTGGCTGGACCAGGTGCCGTCGTCCGTCTTGACCGTCCAGTCGTCTGCCAGGACGTGCGTCTTCGCGGTGCCCAGGCTCACCATGGGCTCGATCGCGATGCAGAAGCCGGGGACCAGCTTCGGACCCTTGCCGCGCTTCTTGGAGACGTAGTTCAGCAGATGCGGGTCCATGTGCATCTGGGTGCCGATGCCGTGGCCGCCGTAGTCCTCGATGATCCCGTACTTGCCGGAGGCCGGGCGGGGCTGGCGGCGGATGTAGCCCTCGATCGCCTTGGAGATGTCGACCAGCCGGTGGCCCTTGCGGACCGCCGCGATCCCGGCCCACATCGACTCCTCGGTGACCCGGCTGAGCTCGTACAGCTCCGGGGCGTGCCCGGTGCCCACGAAGGCGGTGAAGGCGGCGTCGCCGTGCCAGCCGTCCACGATCGCGCCCGCGTCGATGGAGATGATGTCGCCGTCCTTCAGGACGGTCTCCCGGTCCGGGATGCCATGCACCACGACGTCGTTCACCGAGGTGCAGATGGTGGCGGGGAAGCCGCCGTACCCCAGGAAGTTCGACTTGGCGCCGTGGTCGGCGATGACCTTACGGGCGACGTCGTCCAGGTCCTTGGTACTGGCGCCGGGGACGGCCGCCGCCCGGGTCGCCTCGTGAATGGCGGCGACGACCAGTCCCGCCTCACGCATCTTCGCGATCTGCTCGGGAGTCTTGATCTCCACCATCACTCAGCCTTCCGCGGTCCACACACGTATCTGGTCAACAGTACGGCCGCGATGCCCCGACGGGGCATCGCGGCCGGTGACAGCTTGCGTTCTCTAGGCCGCCTTGGCCGCCAGGGCGTCCATCGCCCGCTGGGTGACCTCGGAGACCTTGCCCAGCGCCGAGATCGTCACGACCAGGCCCTGGGCCTTGTAGTAGTCGATGATCGGCTCGGTCTGGCTGTGGTAGACCTCCAGCCGGTCGCGGACCGTTTCCTCGCTGTCGTCCTCGCGCTGGTACAGCTCGCCGCCGCACACGTCGCACACGCCTTCGACCTTGGGCTTCTTGTACTCCACATGGAAGGTGTGCGCGCTGTCGTTGCGGCACGTGCGGCGGCCGGCGATCCGCTTGACCACCTCGGCCTCGGGGACCTCCAGGTCCAGCACCGCGTCCAGCGTGAGCTCGTGGTCCCGGAGGTAGGCGTCCAGGGCCTCGGCCTGCGCCAGGTTGCGCGGGAAGCCGTCGAGCAGGAAGCCGCCCGCCGCGTCCGGCTGGCCCATCCGGTCCTCCGCCATGCCGATGGTGACCTCGTCCGGTACCAGCTGCCCGGCCCGCATGTACTCCTGCGCCTGCTTGCCGAGGGGGGTGCCCTGGCTGATGTTCGCGCGGAACAGGTCGCCGGTGGAGATGTGCGGGATCGACAGCTTCTCGGCGAGGTACGCGGCCTGCGTACCCTTGCCGGCTCCCGGAGGTCCGACGAGGACGATTCGCATCAGCGGAGGAACCCTTCGTAGTGTCGCTGCTGAAGCTGGCTCTCGATCTGCTTCACAGTCTCCAGGCCGACACCCACGATGATCAGGATGCTCGTGCCGCCGAACGGGAAGTTCTGATTGGCGTTGAGCGTCACCAGCGCCACCGTGGGCACCAGGGCGATCAAGCCCAGATAGAGCGCACCGGGCCACGTGATGCGGTTCAGCACGTAGCTCAGATACTCCGCGGTGGGACGACCAGCCCGGATACCCGGGATGAACCCACCATACTTCTTCATGTTGTCGGCAACTTCTTCGGGGTTGAAGCTGATGGCGACATAGAAGAACGCGAAGAAGACGATCAGCAGGAAGTACGTGGCGATGTAGATCGGGTGGTCGCCCTTGACGAAGTTCTGCGAGATCCAGGTCGCCCAGCCGGCCTTCGAATTCGAGAACTGGACGATCAGCGCCGGGATGTACAGCAGCGATGAGGCGAAGATCACGGGGATCACACCCGCCTGGTTCACCTTCATCGGGATGTAGGTGGACGTACCGCCGTAAGAGCGACGGCCGATCATGCGCTTGGCGTATTGCACGGGGATCCGGCGCTGGGCCTGCTCGACGAAGACCACCAGGCCGACCATGGCCAGACCACAGAGGATCACCAGGCCGAACTCCAGCCAGCCGTCCATGATCTTGCCCTGCTGCTTGATGCTCCACATCGCGCTCGGGAACCCGGCGGCGATCGAGACGAACATCAGGATCGACATGCCGTTGCCGATGCCGCGGTCGGTGACCAGCTCACCGAGCCACATGATCAGCGCGGTGCCCGCGGTCATCGTGATGACCATCACGGCGGTGGTGAAGATCGAGTCGTCACGGACGATCTGTCCGCCGACCGGGCAGCTCTGGAAGAGCGAGCCGCTGCGGGCGGTGGCCACCAGGCCGGTGCCCTGGAGGATCGCCAGCGCGATGGTCAGATAACGGGTGTACTGCGTGATCTTCGCCTGACCGGCCTGGCCCTCCTTCTTGAGGGCCTCGAGGCGCGGGATCACCACGGTCAGCAGCTGCAGGATGATGCTCGCCGTGATGTACGGCATGATCCCCAGCGCGAAGATGGTGATCTGGAGCAGTGCGCCACCACTGAACATGTTGACCAGGCCGAACAGCCCCTGCTGGCCCTTGGCGAGGTCCATGCACGTCTGGACGTTCTTGTAGTCGATGCCCGGGATCGGGACGTGTTGCCCGAGCCGGAAGAGCACGATGATGCCCAGCGTGAACAGCAGCTTCTTGCGCAGGTCGGGCGTCTTGAACGCCCGGGCGAACGCGGTGAGCACGGTGCCTCCTGCGCCCCCCGCGTCGCTTCGCGAGAGGTGACGGTCTTGAGGATCGACGAATACTTATCAGCCAGGACCCGCGCGGAGACGTACCGCGCGGAAGGTAACAACGCCAGCCACCTTACCGGCGACCCGGCCCCGCTTGGAACGACCAACCGGGGATGCCCCGTATCTGGGGCACCCCCGGTCAGAAACTCACCGTGCTCAGACGAGCTCGGTGACGGTGCCACCGGCAGCGGTGATCTTGTCCTTGGCGGAGCCGGAGACGGCGTCGACCGTCACCTGGAGCGCCACCGAGACCTCACCGGAGCCCAGCACCTTGACGAGCTGGTTCTTGCGAACCGCACCCTTGGCGACCAGGTCGGCCACCGTGACCTCGCCACCCTCGGGGTAGAGCGCGGCCAGCTTGTCCAGGTTCACGACCTGGTACTCGGTGCGGAAGGGGTTCTTGAAGCCCTTGAGCTTCGGGAGCCGCATGTGGAGGGGCATCTGCCCACCCTCGAAGCGCTCCGGAACCTGGTAGCGGGCCTTGGTGCCCTTGGTGCCACGACCAGCGGTCTTACCCTTGGACGCCTCACCACGACCGACACGGGTCTTGGCGGTCTTGGCGCCCGGGGCGGGCCGGAGGTTGTGGACCTTCAGCGGGTTGTTCTCCGCCATGTCAGTCGACCTCCTCGACCGTCACGAGGTGCCGCACGGTCTGCGCCATGCCGCGGAACTCGGGGCGGTCCTCCTTGACGACCACGTCGCCGAGCTTCTTCAGCCCGAGCGAACGCAGCGTGTCGCGGTGGTTCTGCTTGCTGCCGATGTACGACTTCGTCTGCGTGATCTTCAGGCGGGCCATGCTCACACACCCACCCCGGCACGCGCCCGCAGCAGAGCGGCGGGGGCGACGTCCTCCAGCGGCAGACCACGGCGGGCGGCGATCTCCTCGGGGCGCTGCAGGCCCCGCAGAGCGGCCACCGTGGCGTGCACGATGTTGATCGGGTTCGACGAGCCGAGCGACTTGCTCAGCACGTCGTGGATGCCCGCGCACTCCAGCACGGCACGCACCGGGCCACCGGCGATCACACCGGTACCGGGCGACGCCGGCTTCAGCAGCACGACACCCGCGGCCTCCTCACCCTGGATCGGGTGCGGGATGGTGCCGGCGATCCGGGGGACCTTGAAGAAGTGCTTCTTGGCCTCCTCCACGCCCTTGGCGATCGCGGCCGGCACCTCCTTGGCCTTGCCGTAACCGACACCCACGGTGCCGTCACCGTCGCCCACCACGACCAGCGCGGTGAAGCTGAAGCGACGACCACCCTTCACAACCTTGGCGACGCGGTTGATCGCGACAACACGCTCGACGTAAGCGGTCTTCTCGGCGGCAGCGCCACCGTCCCGCCGGTCCTTCCGGTCCCGCCGCTCGCCGCCACCGGCGCCGCCACCGCGGCGCTGGGGTCCAGCCATTGGATTTACCTCTCTCGTTTCCGCTTTGCGTTGGAACCGGGGCTCAGAACTTCAGCCCGGCCTCGCGGGCGGCGTCCGCCAGAGCGGCGATGCGCCCGGCGTACTTGTTGCCACCGCGGTCGAACACGACGGCCTCGATGCCCGCGGCCTTCGCCCGCTCGGCCACCAGGGCGCCGACCTGCTGCGCCTGGGCGCTCTTGTCGCCCTCGGCCGCCCGGATGGAGCTGTCCAGCGTCGACGCCGAGGCCAGGGTGTGGCCCGCGATGTCGTCGATGACCTGCGCCACCATGTGACGGTTGGACCGCGTCACCACGAGGCGGGGGCGGACCGGCGTACCGGAGACCCGCTTGCGGACGCGGATGTGACGCCGCTTGACGGCAGCGGCCTTGCGCGCGTTGCCCTTGGCGATCTTCACACCGTATGCCATGGCTTACTTACCAGCCTTTCCGACCTTGCGGCGGATGACCTCGCCCGCGTACTTCACGCCCTTGGCCTTGTACGGGTCGGGCTTGCGCAGCTTGCGGATGTTCGCGGCGACCTCGCCGACCTTCTGCTTGTCGATGCCCTCGACGCTCAGCTTGGTCGGGGACTCCACCTTGAAGGAGATGCCCTCCGGGGCCTCGACCAGGATCGGGTGGCTGTAGCCCAGGGAGAACTCCAGGTTGGAGCCCTTGGCCTGGACGCGGTAACCGACACCGCTGATCTCGAGCGCCTTGCTGTAGCCCTGGGTCACGCCGGTGATCATGTTCGCCACCAGCGTGCGCGACAGGCCGTGCAGGGCCTTGTTCTGACGCTCGTCGTTCGGGCGGGTGACAACGAGGACGTTGTCCTCACCCTTGGCGACCTCGATCGGCGCGGCGACGGTGTGCGAGAGAGAGCCCTTGGGGCCCTTCACGGCGACCGTGCGGCCATCGATGGTGACGTCCACACCAGCGGGAACCTGGATGGGCAGCTTGCCAATGCGCGACATGTGCTTCCTCCGTTCCCTGGTTACCAGACGTAGGCGAGGACTTCCCCACCCACGCCCTTCTTGCCGGCCTGCTTGTCGGTGAGGAGCCCGTGCGACGTGGAGATGATCGCCACGCCCAGGCCGCCGAGCACCTTCGGCAGGTTGGTGGACTTTGCGTAGACCCGCAGGCCCGGCTTCGAGATCCGCTTGATGCCGGCGATCGAGCGCTCGCGGTTCGGGCCGAACTTCAGCTCGAGGACGAGGTTCTTGCCGACCTCGGCGTCCTCGACCTTCCAGCCGGTGATGTAGCCCTCCTGCTGGAGGATCTCCGCGATATGCGACTTGATCTTGCTGTGGGGCATCACGACGGAGTCGTGGTACGCCGAGTTCGCGTTTCGCAGACGCGTCAGCATGTCTGCGATCGGATCGGTCATGGTCATGATGGCCTTCGGCCTCTCTCGCCGGGGTTTCCTGTATGCGCCATCCCTCTCACCCGCTCAGTGGCGGGCACGGGTGCGGCGCGGGGACCTACGGCGTAGTAAGGATTCTGGGCGGCGAGCGCCCAACCCTTCCACTCTACGGGAGCGGACGGGCGGGCCTCGCCATCCATTTGCTTACCGAGAGCCCGGTATCAACCCGTAAGGGTCGATTACCAGGAGCTCTTGGTCACGCCCGGCAGCTCGCCGCGGTGAGCCATCTCACGGAGGCACACGCGGCACAGGCCGAACTTGCGGTACACGGAGTGCGGACGTCCGCAGCGCTGGCAGCGCGTGTACCCACGCACGCCGAACTTGGGCTTGCGGGCGGCCTTGGCAATGAGAGCCTTCTTCGCCACGGCTCACGCCTCCTTGAACGGGAAGCCGAGGTGACGCAGCAGGGCGCGGCCCTCTTCGTCGTTGGTCGCCGTGGTCACCACGGTGATGTCCATACCCCGGACGCGGTCGATCTTGTCCTGGTCGATCTCGTGGAACATGACCTGCTCCGTGAGACCGAAGGTGTAGTTGCCCCGGCCGTCGAACTGCTTCGGCGACAGACCGCGGAAGTCGCGGATGCGCGGAAGCGCGAGCGACACCAGGCGGTCCAGGAACTCCCACATGCGGTCACCGCGGAGGGTGACGTGGGCACCGATCGGCTGGCCCTCACGCAGCTTGAACTGCGCGATGGACTTACGGGCCTTGGTGACGGCGGGCTTCTGGCCGGTGATCGTGGCGAGGTCGCGGATGGCGCCCTCGATCAGCTTGGAGTCGCGGGCGGCGTCGCCCACACCCATGTTGACCACGACCTTGGTCAGACCCGGGATCTGCATGACGTTCTCGTAGGAGAACTGCTCCTGCAGCTTGCCCTGGATCTCTTCGCGGTAGCGCGCCTTGAGACGCGGTGCAGTGGTGGTGGCAGTCATCAGATGTCCTCACCGGTCCGCTTGGCAACGCGGATCTTGTTGCCCTCGTCGTCGAAGCGGTATCCGACGCGGGTGACGACCTTCTTGCCGTCCTTCTCCACCACGAGCTGCACATTGCTCACGTGGATGGGGGCCTCGGTCGTCACGATGCCGCCGGTCTTCGAACCACGAGCGGTCTGTCCGGCCTTGGTGTGCTTCTTGACCCGGTTGACACCCTCGACCAGGACCCGGTCCTCGCGCGGGAAGGCCGCGATGACCTTGCCCTGCTTGCCCTTGTCCTTACCGGTGATGACCTGGACCAGGTCGCCCTTCTTGATCTTCATCGGTTACAGCACCTCCGGCGCGAGCGAGATGATCTTCATGAACTTCTTCTCGCGCAGCTCACGGCCCACGGGGCCGAAGATACGGGTGCCACGGGGGTCGCCATCGTTCTTGAGGATGACGGCCGCGTTCTCGTCGAAGCGGATGTACGAACCGTCCGGGCGGCGGCGCTCCTTCACGGTGCGCACGATGACCGCCTTGACGACGTCACCCTTCTTCACGTTGCCACCGGGGATCGCGTCCTTGACGGTGGCGACGATGACGTCACCAATGCCCGCGTAGCGGCGACCGGAGCCACCGAGAACACGGATGCAAAGGATCTCCTTCGCGCCCGTGTTGTCGGCGACGCGCAGTCGCGACTCCTGCTGGATCACGTCTATCTCCTGATCGTCTGCCGGTTCCCGGCGGGGGCCCTGGTCCGGGCCCCCGCCGAGCCTGGCGGAACTGGCCTGAGGACTGCTGTCCTCAGGGGGTTACTTGGCCTTCTCGAGGATCTCGACGACGCGCCAGCGCTTGGTCGCGGACAGCGGCCGGGTCTCCATCAGGAGGACGCGGTCGCCGACACCCGCGGCGTTCTGCTCGTCGTGCGCCTTGAGCTTGTTGGTACGGCGGATGACCTTGCCGTACAGCGCGTGCTTGACGCGGTCCTCGACGGCGACGACGACGGTCTTGTCCATCTTGTCGCTGACGACCAGACCCTCACGGGTCTTGCGGAAGCCGCGGTTCTGCGGTGCGTTCTCAGTCACATTCGTCTCGCTCATCAGGCGCTCTCCACCGTCTCGATGCCGAGCTCGCGCTCCCGCATCAGGGTGTAGATCCGGGCGATGTCCTTCCGGACGGCCTTCAGCCGGCCGTGGTTCTCGAGCTGTCCGGTCGCCGCCTGGAAGCGGAGGTTGAACAGCTCTTCCTTGGCCTCACGCAGCTTGCCAACGAGGTCCTCGTTGTTCAGCTCACGCAGCTCGGACGCCTTGGTACCGGCCGCCATCACGACTCACCTGCCTCGCGCCGAACGATCCGGCACTTCATCGGGAGCTTGTGAGCAGCGCGGGTGAGCGCCTCACGCGCAGTCTTCTCGTTCGGGTAGGACAGCTCGAACATCACCCGACCGGGCTTGACGTTCGCGACCCACCACTCCGGCGAACCCTTACCGGAACCCATGCGGGTCTCGGCAGGCTTCTTCGTCAGCGGACGGTCCGGGTAGATGTTGATCCAGACCTTGCCGCCACGCTTGATGTGGCGGGTCATCGCGATACGAGCGGCCTCGATCTGACGGTTGGTGACGTACGCCGGGGTGACGGCCTGGATGCCGTACTCGCCGAACGCCAGCTCCGTACCGCCCTTGGCCATGCCGGACCGCTTGGGGTGGTGCTGCTTGCGGTGCTTGACCCTGCGAGGGATCAGCATGGGGTCAGCTCTCCTTTCCGGCTGCGCTGGGCTCGGCCGCAGCGGCGGCGGGCGCCTCGGCCTTGTTGGCCTCGGCGGCCGCGGCGGACTGCTGCGGCTTACGGCCGCGGCCGCCGCGCTCGCCACCACGGCGCTGCGGGCGGTCGCTGCCACCACGCGACGGGCGGTTGCCGGCGCGGGCGGCGGCGTTCTCGGCGCGGACCTCGGCGATGTTCTTCACGTCGCCCTTGTAGATCCACACCTTGACGCCGATGCGGCCGAAGGTGGTCTTGGCCTCGAAGAAGCCGTACTCGACGTTCGCGCGGAGCGTGTGCAGCGGCACCCGGCCCTCGCGGTAGAACTCCGAGCGGGACATCTCGGCACCGCCGAGACGGCCACCACACTGGATCTTGATGCCCTTGGCACCGGCCTTCATCGCGCTCTGCATCGACTTGCGCATGGCGCGACGGAAGGAGACGCGGGAGGACAGCTGCTCGGCGACGGCCTGGGCCACCAGCTGAGCGTCGACCTCGGGGTTCTTCACCTCGAGGATGTTCAGCTGCACCTGCTTGCCGGTCAGCTTCTCCAGGTCGCCGCGGATACGGTCGGCCTCGGCGCCGCGGCGGCCGATGACGATGCCCGGCCGGGCGGTGTGGATGTCGACGCGGACCCGGTCACGGGTGCGCTCGATCTCCACCTTGGAGATACCGGCGCGCTCCATGCCCGACGTCATCATCCGGCGGATGGCGACGTCTTCCTTGACGTAGTCCTTGTACAGCTTGTCGGCGTACCAGCGCGACTTGAAGTCGGTGGTGATGCCGAGCCGGAACCCGTGCGGGTTTACCTTCTGGCCCATTACCGGGTTCCTTCCTTGCTGCTGACGACCACGGTGATGTGGCTGGTCCGCTTGCGGATCCGGTAGGCGCGGCCCTGGGCGCGCGGACGGAACCGCTTCAGGGTCGGGCCCTCGTCGACGTACGCCTCGGAGATGAAGAGGCTGTCGGCGTCGGTGTGGTCGTAGTTGTGCGCGGCGTTGGCGATGGCGCTGTCCAGCACCTTGCCGACCGGCACGCTCGCGGCCTGCGGGGCGAAACGCAGGACCGCCTGGGCCTCCGTGGCACTCATGCCACGGATGAGGTCCACCACGCGGCGGGCCTTCATGGGCGTGACGCGGATGTACCGCGCCTGGGCCCTGGCTTCCATGGTTGTCCCTTCGGTGTCTGTCATGAGTCTTTTCCGCTGATCAGCGACGACGCGACTTGCGGTCGTCCTTCTCATGGCCGCGGAAGGTGCGGGTCGGCGCGAACTCGCCGAGCTTGTGGCCGACCATCGACTCGGTGACGAACACCGGGACGTGCTTGCGGCCGTCGTGCACCGCGATCGTGTGGCCGAGCATGGCCGGGACGATCATCGAGCGGCGGGACCAGGTCTTGATGACGTTCTTGGTGCCTGCTTCGTTCTGCGTGTCCACCTTCTTGATCAGGTGGTCGTCGACGAAGGGCCCCTTCTTGAGACTGCGCGGCATCTAAACCCGCTCCTAGCGCTTCTTGTTCGTCTTGCGGCGGCGGACGATGTACTTGTTGCTGGCCTTCTTCGGCGAGCGCGTACGGCCCTCCTTCTGACCCCACGGCGAGACCGGGTGGCGACCACCGGAGGTCTTGCCCTCACCACCACCGTGCGGGTGGTCGACGGGGTTCATGACCACACCACGAACGGTCGGGCGGACGCCCTTCCAGCGCATGCGGCCGGCCTTGCCCCAGTTGATGTTCGACTGCTCGGCGTTGCCGACCTCGCCGACGGTGGCGCGGCAGCGGACGTCGACCAGGCGAATCTCACCGGACGGCATGCGCAGGTGGGCCATGGAGCCCTCCTTCGCCAGCAGCTGCACGGAGGCACCCGCGGAGCGGGCGAACTTCGCGCCGCCGCCGGGCCGCAGCTCGATGGCGTGGAGCGTGGTACCGACCGGGATGTTGCGCAGCGCGAGGTTGTTACCGGGCTTGATGTCGGCGCCGGGGCCGTTCTCGATCCGGTCGCCCTGCGTCAGGCCGCGCGGCGCGAGGATGTAGCGCTTCTCGCCGTCGGCGTAGTGCAGCAGCGCGATGCGCGCGGTGCGGTTGGGGTCGTATTCGATGTGTGCGACCTTCGCCGGGACGCCGTCCTTGTCGTGACGGCGGAAGTCGATCACGCGGTACGCACGCTTGTGACCGCCACCCTGGTGGCGGACCGTGATGCGGCCGGCGTTGTTACGACCACCCTTGCTGTGCAGCGGGCGGACCAGCGACTTCTCCGGCGTGGACCGCGTGATCTCGACGAAGTCGGCGACGCTGGAGCCACGACGGCCCGGGGTCGTCGGCTTGTACTTGCGGATACCCATTTCTCAGTCCTCGGAAGATTCCGGACTTCTGGACGTTCCGATCTCCGTCAGGAGACCGGACCGCCGAAGATGTCGATGCGGTCGCCCTCGGCGAGGGTCACGATGGCGCGCTTGGTGTCCTTGCGCTTGCCGAAACCGGTGCGGGTGCGCTTGCGCTTGCCCTGGCGGTTGATCGTGTTGACCCCGGTGACCTTGACCGAGAAGACCGCCTCGACGGCCTGCTTGATCTGGGTCTTGTTCGCGCGCGGGTCGACGATGAACGTGTACTTGTTCTCGTCCAGCAGCGCGTAGCTCTTCTCCGAGACCACCGGCTTGACGAGAACGTCGCGGGGGTCGGTGAAGGTCTTGCTGGTGACAGCGGTCGCCTCACTCATCAGGCGGCGCTCCCTTCGGTCTTCTCAGCGGCCTTGGGACCAGCCACGAAGGACTCGAAGGCGGCCTTGGTGAAGACCACGTCGTCGGAGACGAGCACGTCGTACGTGTTCAGCTGGCCCGGCTCCAGGATGTGCACCTGGGGCAGGTTGCGGGCGGACAGCCACGCGGCCTCGTCGCTCCGCTCGGCGACCAGGAGCACGTTCTTGCGCTCGCTGATCTTGCCCAGCAGGGCCTTCGCGGCCTTGGTGGAGATCTCGCCGTCGACCACGCCGGTCACGACGTGGATGCGCTCGTGACGCGCCCGGTCGGAGAGGGCCCCGCGCAGCGCGGCGGCCTTCATCTTCTTCGGGGTGCGCTGGCTGTAGTCGCGCGGCACGGGGCCGTGCACGACGCCACCGCCGGCGAACTGCGGCGCGCGGGTCGAGCCCTGGCGCGCGCGGCCGGTGCCCTTCTGGCGGTACGGCTTCTTGCCACCGCCGCGGACCTCACCACGGGTCTTGGTCTTGTGCGTGCCCTGGCGGGCAGCGGCCAGCTGGGCGACGACGACCTGGTGGATCAGCGGAACGCTGACCTGCGCGTCGAAGATCTCCGCGGGGAGTTCGACGGACCCGGCCTTGTCGCCTGCCGGCGAAAGGATGTCAATGGTGCTCATCGGTTACCTCAGGCCCCCTTGGCCGCGGTACGGACCAGGACGAGGCCGCCGTTCGGACCAGGAACCGCTCCCTTGATCAGGAGCAGACCCTTCTCCGCGTCAACGGCGTGGACGGTCAGGTTCTGGGTGGTGACCCGCTCATTGCCCATGCGGCCGGCCATGCGCAGGCCCTTGAACACGCGGCCCGGGGTGGCGCAGCCACCGATGGAGCCCGGCGAGCGGTGCTTGCGCTGGGTGCCGTGGCCGGCGCCGAGGCCGCCGAAGCCGTGGCGCTTCATGACACCGGCGGTGCCCTTGCCCTTGCTGGTGCCGGTCACGTCGACCTTGACACCGGACTCGAACACCTCGGCCGTGACCTCCTGGCCGAGCGTGTACTCACCGGCGTCGGCGGTACGCAGCTCCACCAGGTGGCGGCGCGGGGTCACGTCCGCCTTGGCGAAGTGGCCCTTGAGCGGCTTGTTCACCTTGCGCGGGTCGATCTCGCCGAAGGCGATCTGGACGGCGCTGTAGCCGTCCGCGTCAGCGGTACGGACCTGGGTAACGACGCAGGGACCGGCCTTGACGACGGTGACCGGGACGACGCGGTTGTTCTCGTCCCACACCTGCGTCATGCCGAGCTTCTCGCCCAGGACGCCCTTGATCTGCTTAGCCATCTCGCGCGTCACCTCAGAGCTTGATCTCGATGTCGACGCCGGCCGGCAGGTCGAGACGCATCAGCGAGTCAACCGTCTTCGGCGTGGGGTCGAGGATGTCGATGAGGCGCTTGTGCGTACGCATCTCGAAGTGCTCGCGCGAGTCCTTGTACTTGTGCGGCGACTTGATGACGCAGTACACGTTCTTCTCTGTGGGCAGCGGCACCGGGCCCGCGACCGACGCACCAGTCCGGGTCACCGTCTCGACGATCTTCTTCGCCGAGGAGTCGATGACCTCGTGGTCGTAAGCCTTGAGCCGGATGCGGATCTTCTGTCCCGCCATGGCTACTTCGTAGTCCTGTCTCTCGTAACGCTCTGGGACCCGATGGCGTTCGCGCCCTCCTCCACCTCACCACCGACCCACGCGGTCGGGCGTGTCGCATCCCTTCCCATAAATCTCCGCACGGAAATCCCTGGTGAAGGGGGTTGCTGGGGGAGAAAGTCACCCACCGGGCGCCTGGCTGGGGCCCCGCTGACACTTCCCGGAAGATTCCCGTACTTCCGCCCCTGATCAGGGGCGACGAGTACTGTGGGACTCGCTTCCGGTCCTCCCGGCGGGAGGCGCGCAGCATCGGCACTCAACCGAGCAACCTGGTTAGTGTGCCATAGCGGCTGCTCCGGACGCCAATCAGGGGCCCGGAAGCGTACCCCTCGCGGGGCGCACTTCAAACTCGGCGGGCACCGGAGACCGGGGCACGATGTCAGGTGCGACCGTGCAACCCCATGTGACCCCGCGCGCAACAGGGCACGAGCCCCAACCGGTCACCCGTCCCACACGTCTCTCCAGGGGAACACACGACACTGACACCCCTGGAAGCGCCCCCATGACCTCCACCGCGCAGGCCCCCGGCCCATCCACCTCACCACCAAGACGACGGGGGCGCACCACCCGGAGCGCCCGCCCCCGGAACGCGGCGGTGGCACTGGCCGCCGGTGCGGCCCTGATCGCCGGGGTCGTGTTCGCGTTACGCGACGACGATGGCGACGGCACGGCCCGCGCCGCCAACGCGACACCCCCGCCGCCGGACGCCATCTCGGCCACCTCAAGACCCCCTCGCCCGGGCTCCCCCACCACCGCGACCGGCGAGTTCGTCACCGCGAAGTCCTCCGGCACGGTGATCGGCAAGGGAGGCGATCTCCGGCGGTTCAAGGTCATGGTGGAGAAGGGCACCGGCGTCGACGCGAAGCGGGCCGCGGCCGAGATCTCGGCGATCCTCGCCGACAAGCGCGGCTGGACCAACGACGGCATCCACTCCTTCCAGCTGGTCGCCGACGGCCCCTCCGACTTCGAGGTGAAGATCGCCACCCCGGACACGGTCGACGAGATCTGCGGCGCCGTGGGCCTGGACACCCATGGCGAGGTCAACTGCGACGCCGGCACCCAGATCATGGTCAACCTCACACGCTGGAACACCGGCTCACCGGAGTTCTCCGGCCCCATCAGCGGCTACCGGGCGCTGATCGTCAACCACGAGGTCGGCCACCGCATCGGCCACGGCCACGAGACCTGCCCCGGGAAGGGCAAACGGGCGCCGGTGATGATGCAGCAGATATACGGGCTCAAGGGCTGTGCCGCGAACGAGTGGCCCTACAGCGCGAACGGCAGGTACATCGAGGGCCCGGCCGTCCCGTGACGACTACATGTGATCGATCTGGGTCAGGTCGATGTCGATCGTGAAGGGGACCGTCAGCTTCAGCCGCTCGTGATGGATGCCGGTGTTCGTGTAGGACTTGGTCACGGGATCCAGCTCATATGGGGCGTCGTGCCCGAGCTGATCTGCAAGACGGTCTGGGCCGAACTCGCCCTCCGCCGCTGACATCGTCCGCCCGCACCGGCGTCCGGCATCCCCGGCCCCGGTGGCCGAGATCCCGGGGCTGCGGGAGATCAATGGCCAAGAACCCCCGGAAAGAACCCACCCAACCCATCCAAACCTCACCCTGGTCACCCGCGCGGGTGATCCCGCCCGCTCCAACTGGCGCACCGGCGGCCCGGCAGGGCAGGCTCGGGCACGACAACCCCAGACATGCGACGGCCCCCGGCCGGGAGTGGCATCCCGTTCGAGGGCCTGACCAACGAGGAAGTTAGGGCTTCCCCAGTGGCTGAGCAGCAGCTTAGCGCGCCTCCGCGCGCGCTTTCCCTGGTTCGCCGATCCGCCGGCGGACTCACCCATGTGAGTGAGCACCAACCCACCCAGTACACGGTCATCGGCAATCACCTCACCCAGCACCGCGCGCTGTCCCTGACCGCGATCGGGCTCGGCGCGCACATCCAGTCGCTGCCCGACGGGGCCCAGGTGGACATCAGGACACTGGCCGCGAAGTTCCCGGAAGGGCGGGACCGGATCGCCGCCGCGCTCCGGGAGCTGGAGCGGCACGGGTACCTCGAGCGGGTCCGGGAGCGTACGTCCGAGGGGCGAATCGTCACCCGGACGTTCTCGTACAACGCCCCGGAGATCACCCGCGCCCGCCGCCGCGCCGGGGAGATCCGGCCGCGCGAGGCGGTCAGGCCGCCCGCACCGCCGCCCCGGACCGACCCCGGCCTGGCACCGCCGCCCCGGACCGACCCCGGCCTGGCACCGCCGCGCCGGACCGACCCCGGCAGCCTGGCACCAGCGCCCCCGGCCGGCGCCGTCCCGCCCGCACCGCCCGTCCCTCCCTCGCCGCCCCCGGCGCCCGTACCCGTCCGGATTCCCGCGCCGCCGCGCCCACCCGCCACGCAGGCCGACCCCGCGCCCCTCGGAACCCGCGCTCGCGCCGCGACGTCGCTCCTCGCTGAGCTGCGCCGCGACGACGACCGCTTACTCCTGCCCGAGCGGGACGTGCGCCGCCTCGCCCCCGCCGTCACCACCTGGCTGGAGCGTGGCGCCACCCCCGAGGCCGTACGCCGGACCCTGAGCACGAACCTCCCGCCCGACCTGCGTCACCCGGCCGCTCTGCTCGCCCATCGCCTCACCGCGCTGCTGCCGCCGCCTCTCCCGGCGGCCCAGCCCACGCCACCACGCCCGGCAGTCGTCCCCCTCCAGAACTGCGACGGCTGCGACCGCGCCTTCCGCTCCCCAGGGCCCGGCCTCTGCCGAGGCTGCCGAGAACCCGAAGACGCTGTCACGCCGACCGCTGCCTGAAGAAAGTCAGGCCAGCGCGAGTGGTGTCGTCGGGGCGACCGAACGGCTGGAGAGCTCCAACAACAGATCGCCCACGGTGGCCCCGTTGCCGAGCCCCAGGTCCGATACGGGGACCGTACCGGGGAGCGCTCGGGAGGCGACGCCCAGCAGGTGGAGGGTGGCGTCCTCGCCGCGCACTGCGAGCAGCGCCGACGCGTCGTCCGGAGCGATCTGGTCGAGCACCGCGCTCAACCGGTCCTGGAGGACCGCACACACCACCGCCAGCCGATCCGGCTCACTCCGTGGCAGCGCACACATTGTCCGCATGGTCTCCGGCCGCCCGAGCGCATGCTCCAATTGCGTTACCCAGCCCGGCCGTGTTGTCAAACGACAACACACGCTACGGGGTACGGCGCGGGTCGCCTTCAGGGAGCGGACAGAGCGCGGCGCGCGCCGCGATCCTGCGGGCCGCGCGGTCGGCGTTCGACGGCGTGCCGGGCACGGGAATGGTCAAGCAGCGCCCCTCACACGGGCAGTACAGCCGCCCCCAGGTGATGATCAACCAGCAATGACAGCGTTCACCCCGATACATCGCATGGACGTTCGCGTACAAGGTCGGCAAGCTCCCAGCGGTAGCTGGGGCGGCCGTACCAAGGCGGCGAGCGGGGCAGATCTTCACCGACGCGGCACTAGCATGACCGTGAGGTCTTCCCGTTGTCCGACACACTCGGCCGCCGCCCGAGAGAGGAGCGAACGCCATGACGATCGCCCCGGATCACGCCGACCGTGACGCACTCCGCTACCAGTCCATGCGGGACATCGTCGAGCAGATACAGGAAAGCGTTCCCGGAAAGCTGGAGATCACCAAGGAAGGGATCGTTCACGACATGATGTCGCCGGGGGGGCCGCACGAGTTGACGGCGGCGCGCATCAGCCGTCGGCTGGAGAAGGTCATGCCGGACGATCTGCTGGCCCATACCGGCACACCGGATGTGGAGGACCCGAACACAGGCGTGCTGCGCCATCCGGACGTGATCGTGATCGCCGAAGCGGATATGGACGTCGAAGGAGCGCTCGATCCGAAGACGCTCCTCGCCGCCATCGAGGTGGTGTCCCGGTCCAATCCGGACAATGACTGGGTGGGGAAGACACGGGATTATCCACAGCTGGGAGTTCCCGTGTATGTGATCTTCGATCCCCGTACGGGTGAGGGCGCCGTGCTGTCCGAGATCCACCCCACTCCGCACGGCCCCCGGTACGCGACCCGGAAGGACTTCGTCTACGGGGAGGACATCACCATCGGCGAGTGGACGATCTCGACGGAGAACCTGCCGCGCTATCGGTAGAGCGGCACGCTGGTGCGGCCGACCGCGCCCACGGTAGTCATCGGCGTCGGAGTGTCGCTGGGCTTCTCGCTGATGCTGCGCTTCGGGCGCCAGTACCTGCTGGCGCGCAAGGAGGCCGTGATCGAGCTCGAGGAGTACCTGGCCTGGCACGGCGGCGAGCGGACAGTGAACCGCCGCACCGACGACCCCGGCGCCGCCTATCTGAAGGCGTCCCCCACTGGCGCGATCATGATGCTGCTGCCGGTGCTGGTCGCGGCCTGCTGGCTCGCGGTGCTCGGAGTGCTGATCGCCGACTGCCGTCGCCGAAGGGGTGGGCCCTCGGCGGTATGCGTTATGCGTCGGCCTCGTGGCGGCGATGTGTCCGATCTGTGACCGATACCTCCCGTCCGGCGGACAACCTGTCAAGATCACCGATCGTCCCTTCACGTGGAGCAGCCGGGGATTACGCGCTGCCGAAGTGACAGGGCCACCAAATTGAACAGTCGATGGACATCGCGGGGGGCGCGGACCACCCGCAGGCAGACGCTCGCCGCGCTGGCGGCGCTCACCGCCGGGGGAGCCGTGGGGATCGCCGGAGTCACCGGGATCGCCGGATGCGGGGCCGGGCGTTCGCGTGGCGCGGCAGCCGAGCCGACGCGGGCCAGTGAGCCGGGGGCGGCGGAGCCGTTCACCTCGACGGTGGGCGACAAGCGGGCGCTGCTGCTGCAGATCATGGCGCACCCCGACGACGATCTGTACTTCATGAACCCGGACGCCGAGCATGTGCTGCGCTCCGGCACCCCGGTGGTCTGCGTGTACGTCACGGCCGGTGAGGCCCGGGGGATCAACCATCAGGCGGGGACGCCGATCCCGCGCGCCGACAAGGCGGCGTACTCCGCCTCCCGCCACCAGGGGCTGCGGCAGGCGTACGCGCAGATGATGGGGCTGAACCAGTTCGCGCCCTGGCAGCGTTCGGTGCTGCGGCTGCCCGGCGGGGTCACGGCGGAGACCAACACCCTCGCCAACGGCGCCCGCAGCGCCCGGCTGATCTTCCTCAACATCGCCATGCTGTCCGACGGCGGCGTACGGATCCCGGCGCTGTGGAGCACCCCGGGCACGGTGATGCGCACCCTCCTGGCCACCGGCTCCCCCGTGGCACACCCCAGCTCGTACGGCCATCAGACGCTGGTCGACGTGCTCGCCGGGATCATGGACCGCTATCGGCCCACGCTGATCCACACGCTGGACCCGGACCCCGACTTCCAGGTGCACGACCTCCTGCACCCCAAGGACAACGATCAGCCGGGCTGCTCGGACCACCGCGACCACACGCCGGTCGCGCTGTTCACCTGGAAGGCGATCGCCCAGTGGGTGGCCGCGTCCACGCGGCGCGACAAGAGCGCCCCGCGCTTCACCACCACCGCGTTCCGCGGCTACTACAACCAGCGCTGGCCGCACAATCTGCCGCCCGCGGTGCTCGCCCAGAAGGCCCGGGCGATCAAGTCCTACGGCGGTGCGCCGGACTGGGACTGCGGCAACGCGGCCGGCTGCGGCGACTACAGCCAGGGCGGGCTGCGCCCGCTGCGGAACCGCAAGGGCTGGATCCGCTCCACCCACTACCGCTACCCCACCTCGCTGCCCGCCCCCACCACCGACGCCCAGGGACGCCTCGTGGCGTACGGCGTGCTCGGCACCCAGGCCGTGCGGTGGCGCGAGACGGCGCCCGGCAGCGGGCGGTTCGGGGCGCCGCGGGGGCTCGGCGGCGGACCGCTCGCCCCGGCGCTCGCCGCGGTGCGGGACAGCGCGGGGCGGCAGGTGCTGTTCGCCCTGCGGTTCGCGGCGCTGGCCGGGCAGGGCGCGGGCGACCTGCGCGAGATCGTGGTGCTGGAGCAGCGCCGCCCGGACGGCCCGTTCCGCGCCTGGACCGGGCTCGGCACCCCCGAGAGCGACCCCGAGCACGGCCGCCGGGTCGGCTGCCCGGCGGCGGTGGCCACCCCGGACGGCCGGGTGCACCTCTTCGTACGGACCGCGGACAAGGGCCTGGCCAGCCGGGTACGGGAGGCGAACGGCGGCTGGGGTCCCTGGCAGCGGCTCGGCGGTACCGAGATCCAGGACGGGCTGACCGCGCTGCTGGACGCGGAGGGGCTGGTCCACGTCCTCGCCCCCGGCCGCGACACCGTCCACCACTGGGCCCAGGAGCGGGCCGGCGGCCCGGTCGCCCTGCGCCGGCCGTCCGGTCTGCCGCGCCCCGGCGGGGACCCGCTGGGCGCCGCGGTGGCGCCCGACGGCACGCTCGCGCTGGTCTACCGCACCCCGACGGCCACCGTGCCCGCCGTCCACGGCGAAACCTCCCTCACGGTGCGGCACTTCGAGGGCTACGGGGCGATCGCCGCCCACACCGTGGCGGAACCGTCCGGCCGCCGCGAGGCGAAGACGCTGCTGCTGGTCGGCCGCGACCTGAGCGGTGAGGTCCAGGTCCAGTACGGCACCGGCCCGGACGCCAAACCGCTGCGCTCCCCCGGCCACCTGACCCCGGTCGGCGCCCCGGCCCTCCTGGCGGACGACGGCCACCAGGGCGTCTGCGTGGTGGGCCTGTCCCCCGACGCCACCCCCTGGATCTGGCGCCCCCGCCCCACATCGCGGGCGTAAGCCCCCGGGCCGCCGCCCAGGCGGGGGCCCGGGCGGGGCCCAGGCCCCGCCGCCCCGCCCGGTGGGCGACCCCGAGGCGGCGTCCCCGGGACGGCATCCTCGGGGCGGCGTCCAGGCCGCATCCCGGCGCGGCCCGCTCGGCGGCATCCCCGGTCGGTCCGGGCCCGCGCTGGGCGCCCCCGGGGGGCAAGCATCACCAGTGCACACCGTCCGGGCCCCGTCCCGGCGCAGCCCCCTCGGCGACATCCCACGGTCCGTCCGGCTTTCCGGGCGGCGGCCGACCCGGCGGGCGGCCTTCGCGATCCCCGTGCGGCTACCGCTCCTCCGCCGTGCGGCATGGCCGGGGCCCCACCCGGTGTCTTGCCACTGGGTGGGGCCCCGTCGTGTCCGGCTTTCGCCGGGGGTGCTCA
Organism: Streptomyces sp. 5-10; assembly: GCF_014712245.1. NCBI lineage: Bacteria > Bacillati > Actinomycetota > Actinomycetes > Kitasatosporales > Streptomycetaceae > Streptomyces > Streptomyces sp. 5-10. The sequence goes on along the minus strand of NZ_JACVYG010000044.1, from coordinate 42,865 downwards.
GCGGCGGGCCGCTGCGGTGCGGGGGGCGGGTTCCTCCTCGAGCTCCTCTTCGGGCTCCTCATACGCCTCGGCGTCCCCGGGTTCCTCGGGCTCCTCCGGCTCTTCGGCCTCCTCCGGCTCTTCGGGCTCCTCCGGCTCGCCCTCGTACCCCTCGTCGTACTCCTCGGGCTCGGCGCCTTCGGGTTCCTCCTCGTACGCGTCCTCGGGCGTCTCGTCCGGCTGCTCATCGGAGCCTCCCCCGGTCTCCTCGGCCTCCTCGGCCGCGCCGACCTCGTCGGCCTGCTCGCGCTCTTCCTCCTCCACGGCCGTCTCGTGGTCCCGCACGACCTCGCCGTCCTGGATCTCGCCGCGCCAGCCGTCCGTGGCCTCGCCGCGCATCATGATGAACTTCCGGTAGAGCTTCAGGTCGAGCCGGGCCCGCCGGCCCTGGGCGCGCCAGATGTTGCCGGTCTTCTCGAAGAGGCCCTTGGGGAAGTACTCGAGAACCAGCAGCACCCGGGTGAGGTTGTCCCCGAGCGGGTGAAAGGTGACGACGCCCTTGACGGTGCCCTTCGCACCCTCCGTCGTCCAGCTGATCCGCTCGTCGGGCACCTGCTCGGTGACGTTCGCCCGCCAGCTGCGGGTGGACTTGGCGACCTTCACCTTCCAGTTGCTGCTGGTGTCGTCGGCCTTCTCGACGCTGACGACCCCCTTGGCGAAGGTGCTGAACTCCTGGAACTGGGTCCACTGGTCGTACGCCTCGCGGACCGGCACCCCGACGTCGATGTCCTCGACGACCGTCACGCTCTTGGACTTGCCGCCCCCGCTCCTGCCCCGTCCGCCCTTGCCGAAGGCCCCTTTGACCTTCTCCTTCAGCGACTCCTTGAGTGAGTCCTTGAGTGAGTCCTTCAGCTGGGACGTACCGGCCTTCCTCAGGGCCTGCCCCGGGGACTTGCCCTCGGAGAGGGACTGCGCGCCCTTGGCGAGGCCCGAGCCGAGGCCGGAGATCGCATGGGTCGCCCGTGCCTGGACATAGTCGCGCAGCTCGTCCTTCAGGCGGTCGGTGGCCGGATTCTTGACGATGTCGTCCTTGAGCTTGCCGAGCGTGTCAGCCATTGCGGCCCCCCGCGGTCCTGTCGGTCTTCTTCGCCGCGGCCTTCTTCGCTGTCGTCTTCTTCGCCGTGGTCTTCTTGGCCGCGGCCTTCTTCGCCGTGCCGGAACCGGACGCGGCGGTCTTCTTCGCCGGGCGGGCCGGGGCCTTGGCCGCCGCCTTGCGCGGGGGCCTCGGCGGCTTCGGTTTCCGCTTCGGCTCGGGCTCCGCCTCGCCCTCCGGCCGCCCTTCGGCAGGCTCCTCGGCGGGCTCCTCGCCCTCGCCCCGGTCCCGCTCGTCCTCCGCTTCGGCCCCCTGGCCCTCGTTCTCGCCCTCGTCCCCGCCCCCGCCTTCGCCACGCAGCAGCGCCGTGCGCTCGTGCAGCGAGTCGGCGAGGCCGCTCACCCGGTCGGAGACGGCCTTGGTCGCGGCCTGCCGCGTGGCGTCGGCAAGCTCCTTGCGCACTTCCGAGTTGAGGCCGCTCAGCAGCGGCGCCTCGGCGAGGGACTTCTTCAGCTGCTGCGGATCCAGCGCGATCTTCTTGCCGGCCAGCAACATGCCCAGCCCGACGGCGAGTTTCGCCTTCTTCGTACGCCCGAGGAGGTAACCCCCCACGACCGCGACCGCGATCTTGCCATTGGTCATCATCTGTTCGCTCCCGAAGTCGAACGCGGCTTCGATGTGGACGGCCGGGTACCCACATACGAAAGAGCCCCACCCGCCAGAGGCGGATGGGGCTCTTTGCTCCGGGGAGCGTCAGGTCACTTGACGATCTTGGTGACCTGGCCGGCGCCGACGGTCCGGCCACCCTCACGGATGGCGAACTTCAGGCCCTCCTCCATGGCGACCGGCTGGATCAGCTGGACCGACATCTCGGTGTTGTCGCCCGGCATGACCATCTCGGTGCCCTCGGGGAGGGTCACAACGCCCGTCACGTCCGTGGTACGGAAGTAGAACTGCGGACGGTAGTTGTTGAAGAACGGCGTGTGGCGGCCACCCTCGTCCTTGGACAGGATGTACGCCTGGGCCTCGAACTCGGTGTGCGGGGTGACCGAGCCCGGCTTGATGATGACCTGGCCGCGCTCGACGTCCTCGCGCTTGATGCCGCGGAGCAGCAGACCGACGTTCTCACCGGCCTGGCCCTCGTCGAGCAGCTTGCGGAACATCTCGATACCGGTGACGGTGGTCGAGGTCTTCTCCTGCTTGATGCCGATGATGTCGACGTTCTCGTTGACCTTCAGCACACCGCGCTCGATACGGCCGGTGACGACCGTACCGCGACCGGTGATGGTGAAGACGTCCTCGATCGGCATCAGGAACGGCTTGTCGACGTCGCGCTCCGGCTGCGGGATCGACTCGTCGACGGCCTTCATCAGGTCGAGGACGGACTGGCCCCACTCGGCGTCGCCCTCGAGCGCCTTGAGCGCCGAGACCTTGACGACCGGAACCTCGTCGCCCGGGAACTCGTACTCGGAGAGCAGCTCGCGGACCTCGAGCTCGACGAGCTCCAGGATCTCCTCGTCGTCCACCATGTCGGCCTTGTTCAGGGCGACAACGATGTACGGCACACCGACCTGGCGGGCCAGGAGCACGTGCTCCTTGGTCTGCGGCATCGGGCCGTCGGTGGCGGCGACCACGAGGATGGCGCCGTCCATCTGCGCCGCACCGGTGATCATGTTCTTGATGTAGTCCGCGTGACCGGGGCAGTCAACGTGCGCGTAGTGACGCGACTCGGTCTGGTACTCGACGTGCGCGATGGAGATGGTAATACCGCGCTGGCGCTCCTCAGGAGCCTTGTCGATCTGGTCGAAGGCCGAGGCCTCGTTCAGGTCCGGGTACGCGTCGTGCAGCACCTTGGTGATCGCAGCGGTAAGCGTGGTCTTACCGTGGTCGATGTGACCGATGGTGCCGATGTTGACGTGCGGCTTAGTCCGCTCGAACTTCGCCTTCGCCACTGGGGTCCTCCTGTGGAGTGGTTCTGTACGCATCCACGCTTTGCGGATGGGTTCAGGTGGTCTTACCGAACCGGCCAGGACCCCGAGGGGGATGCCCTTCGCCGTATTCGTATGGGGGCCGGCGGCCGGGGCCCGTCGTGGAACGCGGTGAACGCCCTCCACGACGGAATGCCCCGATGCCTTGTGCTTCCAGCCTAAAGGGTGAGAAATGCGGATGAACCCGCCTTACTCGCCCTTGGCCTTCGCGATGATCTCCTCGGCGACGTTCCGCGGAACCTCGGCGTAGGAGTCGAACTGCATGGAGTAGCTGGCGCGGCCGGACGTCTTGCTGCGCAGGTCGCCCACGTAGCCGAACATCTCCGACAGCGGAACCAGGCCGGTGACCAGCTTGGCGCCGCTCCGGTCCTCCATGGACTGGATCTGCCCGCGACGGGAGTTGATGTCGCCGATCACGTCACCCATGTAGTCCTCGGGCGTAGTGACCTCGACCTTCATCATCGGCTCGAGCAGGGCCGGGCTGGCCTTGCGGGCGGCCTCCTTGAAGGCCATCGAACCGGCGATCTTGAACGCCATCTCGGACGAGTCGACCTCGTGGTAGCCACCGTCGATCAGGGTGACCTTCACACCGGTCAGCGGGTAGCCCGCGAGCACGCCGAACTCCATGGCCTCCTGGCAGCCCGCGTCCACCGACGGGATGTACTCCCGCGGGATGCGGCCACCGGTGACCTTGTTCTCGAACTCGTAGCCGTCACCCTCGAGCGGCTCCAGCGCGATCTGCACCTTCGCGAACTGGCCGGAACCACCAGTCTGCTTCTTGTGCGTGTAGTCGTACCGCTCGACCGGCTTGCGCAGCGTCTCGCGGTAGGCCACCTGCGGCTTGCCGACGTTGGCCTCGACCTTGAACTCGCGCTTCATCCGGTCGACCAGCACGTCGAGGTGGAGCTCACCCATACCGGCGATGATGGTCTGGCCGGTCTCCTCGTCGGTCTTGACGCGGAAGGACGGGTCCTCCTCGGCGAGCCGCTGGATCGCGACGGCCAGCTTCTCCTGGTCGCCCTTGGACTTCGGCTCGATGGCCACCTCGATGACCGGGGCCGGGAAGTCCATCGACTCCAGGATCACCGGGTTCGACGCGTCGCAGAGGGTCTCACCGGTGGTGGTCTGCTTCAGACCCATGACGGCGACGATGTCGCCGGCACCCACCGAGTCGATCTCCTCACGCTTGTTCGCGTGCATCCGGTAGATCTTGCCGATGCGCTCCTTCTTGCCCTTCACCGAGTTCAGGACCTGCGAGCCGGACTCGAGGCGGCCCGAGTAGACCCGGATGAAGGTGAGCTTGCCCAGGTGCGGGTCGCTCGCGATCTTGAACGCCAGGACCGACAGCGGCTCGTCCTCGGACGGCTTGCGCTTGATGACCTCGTCGGGGTCGCTGACCGAGTGGCCCTCGATCGCCTCGATGTCGATCGGCGACGGCAGGTAGCGGACGACCGCGTCGAGCAGCGGCTGCACACCCTTGTTCTTGAACGCGGTGCCGCAGAACACGGGGGTGACGGTGGTGCCGCCGCCCTTGCCGGAGGCGATGGTGATGCGGCGGATCGCCGCGTACAGCTGCTCCACGGAGGGCTCCTCGCCCTCCAGGTACAGCTCCATCATCTCCTCGTCGTTCTCGGCGACGGCCTCGAGCAGCTTGCCGCGCCACTCCTCGGCGGCTTCCTTGTGGGTGTCCGGGATGTCGACGGTGTCGTACATCTCGCCCTTGGTCGCCTCGGCGGACCAGACCAGCGCCTTCATCTGGACGAGGTCGACCACGCCCTTGAAGTCGGCCTCGGTGCCGATCGGGAGCTGCATGACCAGCGGAGTCGCGCCCAGGCGGTCCGTGATCATGTCGACGCAGCGGTGGAACTCGGCACCGGTGCGGTCGAGCTTGTTGACGAAGCAGATACGCGGAACGCCATAGCGGTCCGCCTGACGCCACACCGTCTCGGACTGCGGCTCCACACCGGCGACGCCATCGAACACGGTCACGGCACCGTCGAGGACGCGCAGCGAACGCTCCACCTCGACGGTGAAGTCGACGTGGCCCGGGGTGTCGATGATGTTGATGGTGTGATCGACGTTCTCAAGCGGCCAGTGACAGGTCGTCGCGGCCGACGTGATCGTGATGCCGCGCTCCTGCTCCTGCTCCATCCAGTCCATGGTGGCAGCGCCGTCGTGGACTTCACCGATCTTGTAGCTCACGCCGGTGTAGAACAGGATCCGCTCGGTGGTGGTCGTCTTGCCCGCGTCGATGTGGGCCATGATCCCGATATTGCGGACCTTGGCCAGGTCAAGTGAAGTGGTGGCCATATGGCTCAGTCTTCTCTCGGTTCTCGATGGGGTAGCGACTACCAGCGGTAGTGCGCGAAGGCCTTGTTGGACTCGGCCATCTTGTGGGTGTCCTCACGCCGCTTGACGGAGGCGCCCAGACCATTGCTGGCGTCCAGCAGCTCGTTCATGAGCCGCTCGGTCATGGTCTTCTCACGACGCGCGCGCGAGTAGCCCACGAGCCAACGCAGGGCGAGGGTGGAGGAGCGGCCGGGGCGGACCTCGACCGGCACCTGGTAGGTGGCGCCACCGACACGACGGGAGCGGACCTCGAGGGTCGGCTTCACGTTCTCCAGCGCGCGCTTGAGGGTGATGACCGGGTCGTTGCCGGTCTTGTCCCGCAGACCTTCCATCGCGCCGTAGACGATGCGCTCGGCGGTGGAGCGCTTGCCGTTCAGCAGCACCTTGTTGATGAGGGAGGTCACCAGAGGAGAGTTGTAGACCGGGTCGATGATGACCGGGCGCTTCGGGGCGGGGCCCTTACGAGGCATTCTTACTTCTCCTTCTTGGCGCCGTAGCGGCTGCGAGCCTGCTTGCGGTTCTTGACGCCCTGCGTGTCGAGGGAGCCGCGGATGATCTTGTAACGAACACCCGGCAGGTCCTTCACACGACCGCCGCGCACGAGCACGATGGAGTGCTCCTGCAGGTTGTGCCCCTCACCCGGGACATAGGCGGTGACCTCGATCCCACTGCTCAGCCGGACACGCGCGACCTTGCGGAGCGCCGAGTTCGGCTTCTTCGGCGTCGTGGTGAACACGCGGGTGCATGTGCCACGGCGCTGCGGCGACCCCGCGAGGGCGGGGGTCTTGTTCTTCTCGACCTTGTCCTGGCGGCCCTTGCGGACCAGCTGCTGGATCGTAGGCACCGTTTCTCCGGTTTCTGTGTGCCAGTCTCGGTAAAGCTAACCTGGAGTTTCTCCGACCCACGCGGTCGGGTGTGTCGCGCACCGCAGCCCTCTGCGAAAGTCAGAGAGTGCAGATTGTTGGTGTCGACACCTCGGGCCCCCGAGCGGTCTGGAAGCGCGCACAGGAGCCCAGGGACACCCCAGGCACAAGGTCAGAGCGTACCTATAGCATCGGCTCCGGTCAAAACAAATGCACACGCGCTGGACACACCAACCCGGAGCATAGCCGCAGGGCGGCCACCCCCGCCATGGGGTGACCGCCCTGTGAACGTTGAGCAGCCTCCGCGGACCTACTGGTTGTACGGACCGTAGTCGTAGTCCTCCAGCGGAACCGCCTGGCCGGAGCCCGTGCCGAAGGGCGAGTAGTCGATGTCGTCGTAGCCGACGGCCGAGTACATCGCGGCCTTCGCCTCCTCGGTCGGCTCGACCCGGATGTTGCGGTAGCGGGACAGGCCCGTACCGGCCGGGATGAGCTTACCGATGATCACGTTCTCCTTGAGGCCGATCAGGGAGTCCGACTTGGCGTTGATCGCCGCGTCGGTGAGCACCCGGGTCGTCTCCTGGAAGGACGCCGCCGACAGCCAGGACTCGGTCGCCAGCGAGGCCTTGGTGATACCCATCAGCTGCGGACGGCCGGAGGCCGGGTGGCCGCCTTCCTGGACCACACGACGGTTCTCACCCTCGAAGCGCGAGCGCTCCACGAGCTCGCCCGGCAGCAGCTCCGCGTCGCCGGACTCGATGATCGTCACACGGCGCAGCATCTGCCGGATGATGATCTCGATGTGCTTGTCGTGGATCGACACACCCTGCGAGTTGTAGACCTTCTGGACCTCGCCCACCAGGTGCACCTGGACGGCGCGCTGGCCGAGGATGCGCAGCACGTCGTGCGGGTTGACGGCACCCACGGTCAGCGGCTGGCCGACCTCGACGTGGTCGCCCTCGCCCACCAGCAGACGGGCTCGCTTGGAGACGCCGTAGGACGTCTCGTCGGAGCCGTCGTCCGGGGTGACGACGAGCTTCTTGGTCTTCTCGGTCTCCTCGATCCGGACGCGGCCTGCCGCCTCCGAGATCGGGGCGACACCCTTGGGCGTACGGGCCTCGAAGAGCTCGACGACACGCGGCAGACCCTGGGTGATGTCGTCACCGGCCACACCACCGGTGTGGAAGGTACGCATCGTCAGCTGGGTGCCGGGCTCACCGATGGACTGGGCGGCGATGATGCCGACCGCCTCGCCGATGTCCACCAGCTTGCCGGTCGCCAGCGAGCGGCCGTAGCACATGGCGCAGGTGCCGACGGCGGACTCGCAGGTGAGCACCGAGCGGGTCTTGACCGTCTCCACGCCGTGGCGGACCAGCTCGTCGATGAGCACATCGCCCAGGTCGGTGCCGGCCGGGGCCAGGACCTTCCCGTCCACGACGATGTCCTCGGCGAGGCAGCGCGCGTACACGCTGGTCTCGACGTCCTCCGTCTTGCGCAGCACGCCGTCCGCGCCCGTGGTCGCGATCGCCAGCTTGAGGCCGCGGTCGGTGCCGCAGTCCTCCTCGCGAATGATCACGTCCTGCGAGACGTCCACCAGACGACGGGTCAGGTAACCCGAGTCGGCGGTACGCAGGGCGGTGTCGGCGAGACCCTTACGGGCACCGTGGGTGGAGATGAAGTACTCCAGCACGGAGAGACCCTCACGGAACGACGCCTTGATGGGCCGCGGGATGGTCTCGTTCTTCGCGTTGGACACCAGACCACGCATACCGGCGATCTGACGCATCTGCATCATGTTTCCGCGCGCGCCCGAGTTGACCATCATGAAGATCGGGTTGGTCTTCGGGAAGTTCGCGTTCATCGCCTCGGCGACCTCGTTGGTCGCCTTGGTCCAGATCGCGATCAGCTCCTGGGTGCGCTCGTCCTTGGTGATCAGACCGCGCTCGTACTGCTTCTGGACCTTCTCGTCCTGCGCCTCGTAGCCCTCGATGATGGCCTTCTTGGCCTCGGGCACGACCACGTCGGAGATGGCGACGGTGACACCGGAGCGGGTGGCCCAGTGGAAACCGGCCGCCTTCAGGTTGTCCAGCGTCGCCGCGACGATGACCTTGGGGTAGCGCTCGGCGAGGTCGTTGACGATCTCGGAGAGCTGCTTCTTGCCCACCGAGTAGTCGACGAACGGGTAGTCCTCGGGCAGCAGCTCGTTGAAGAGCGCGCGGCCCAGCGTGGTGCGCAGCCGGAAGCTGTCACCGGGCTGCCAGGCAGGCTCGCCCTCTTCGGCCACCGGCGGGGTCCAGCCACGGGGCGGGACGGTGCCCACGGGGAAGCGGATGTCGATCTTCGCCTGGAGCGAGAGCTCCCGGGCGTCGAACGCCATGATCGCCTCGGCGACCGAGCCGAAGGACCGGCCCTCGCCCTTGACCTCGCGCTCCTCCTCGTCGGTGGTGAGGAAGAACAGGCCCAGCACCATGTCCTGGGTCGGCATGGTCACCGGACGGCCGTCGGCCGGCTTGAGGATGTTGTTCGAGGACAGCATCAGGATGCGGGCCTCGGCCTGCGCCTCCGCGGACAGCGGCAGGTGCACGGCCATCTGGTCACCGTCGAAGTCCGCGTTGAACGCGGTGCAGACGAGCGGGTGAATCTGAATGGCCTTGCCCTCGACCAGCTGCGGCTCGAACGCCTGGATACCGAGGCGGTGCAGGGTGGGCGCACGGTTCAGCAGCACCGGGTGCTCGGCGATGACCTCTTCGAGCACGTCGTACACGACCGTGCGGCCGCGCTCGACCATGCGCTTGGCCGACTTGATGTTCTGCGCGTGGTTCAGGTCCACCAGGCGCTTCATCACGAACGGCTTGAAGAGCTCCAGCGCCATGGCCTTGGGCAGACCGCACTGGTGCAGCTTGAGCTGCGGGCCGACGACGATGACCGAACGGGCCGAGTAGTCGACGCGCTTACCGAGCAGGTTCTGACGGAACCGGCCCTGCTTACCCTTCAGCATGTCGCTGAGGGACTTCAGCGGACGGTTACCGGGGCCGGTGACCGGGCGGCCGCGGCGGCCGTTGTCGAAGAGGGCGTCAACAGCCTCCTGAAGCATGCGCTTCTCGTTGTTGACGATGATCTCCGGGGCGCCGAGGTCCAGGAGCCTCTTCAGCCGGTTGTTCCGGTTGATCACACGGCGGTACAGGTCGTTCAGGTCGGAGGTCGCGAAGCGGCCACCGTCCAGCTGCACCATCGGACGCAGGTCCGGCGGGATCACCGGGATGCAGTCCAGCACCATGCCGTTGGGGCTGTTGCGGGTCTGCAGGAAGGCGGAGACGACCTTGAGGCGCTTGAGCGCACGGGTCTTCTTCTGGCCCTTGCCGGTCCGGATGATCTCGCGGAGCTTCTCGGCCTCCTCGTCGAGGTCGAAGGACTCCAGGCGCTTCTGCAGCGCCGCGGCGCCCATGCCGCCCATGAAGTACGTGCCGAAGCGGTCACGCAGCTCGCGGTAGAGCAGCTCATCGCCCTCCAGGTCCTGGACCTTGAGGTTCTTGAAGCGGTTCCACACCTCGTCGAGACGGTCAATCTCGCGCTGGGCGCGGTCGCGCAGCTGCTTCATCTCGCGCTCGGCGCCCTCGCGCACCTTGCGGCGCACATCGGCCTTGGCGCCCTCGGCCTCGAGCTCGGCGAGGTCCGCCTCCAGCTTCTTGGCACGGGCCTCGAGGTCCGCGTCGCGACGCTGCTCGATCTGCTGGCGCTCGACGGAGACATGGGCCTCCAGCGAGGGCAGGTCGCGCGTGCGGCGCTCCTCGTCCACCCACGTGATCATGTAGGCGGCGAAGTAGATGACCTTCTCGAGGTCCTTCGGGGCGAGGTCGAGCAGGTAGCCCAGACGGCTGGGCACACCCTTGAAGTACCAGATGTGGGTGACGGGAGCGGCAAGCTCGATGTGGCCCATCCGCTCACGGCGCACCTTGGCGCGGGTGACCTCGACACCGCAGCGCTCACAGATGATGCCCTTGAAGCGGACGCGCTTGTACTTCCCGCAGTAGCACTCCCAGTCCCGGGTCGGACCGAAGATCTTCTCGCAGAAGAGTCCGTCCTTTTCGGGCTTGAGGGTGCGGTAGTTGATGGTTTCCGGCTTCTTGACCTCACCGTGGGACCACTGACGGATGTCATCAGCGGTGGCGAGGCCGATCCGCAGCTCGTCGAAGAAGTTGACGTCGAGCACTTGTCGTCAATCCCTCTTTCAGGGTCGTGTCTTCGGGTCTGACTGGGGGTCCGGGGAGAGGCCGGGGCGCTCGGTGGCGAGTACCCCGGCCAGACCCGTCAGACCTCTTCGACGCTGCTCGGCTCGCGCCGGGACAGGTCGATACCGAGCTCCTCCGCAGCGCGGAAGACGTCCTCGTCGGTGTCGCGCATCTCGATGGACATGCCGTCGGACGACAGCACCTCCACGTTGAGGCACAGGGACTGCATCTCCTTGATGAGCACCTTGAAGGACTCGGGGATGCCGGGCTCGGGAATGTTCTCGCCCTTGACGATGGCCTCGTAGACCTTCACGCGGCCGGTCACGTCGTCGGACTTGATGGTCAGCAGCTCCTGGAGGGCGTACGCGGCGCCGTAAGCCTCCAGCGCCCACACCTCCATCTCGCCGAAGCGCTGGCCACCGAACTGAGCCTTACCACCCAGCGGCTGCTGGGTGATCATCGAGTACGGACCGGTGGACCGGGCGTGCAGCTTGTCGTCCACCAGGTGGTGCAGCTTGAGGATGTACATGTAGCCGACCGAGATCGGGTCCGGGAACGGCTCGCCGGAGCGGCCGTCGAACAGCCGGGCCTTGCCGGAGGGCTGGACCAGGCGGTCGCCGTCCCGGTTCGGCACGGTGTGCTCGAACAGGCCGGCCAGCTCGTCCTCGCGGGCGCCGTCGAAGACCGGGGTCGCGACGTTGGTACCGGGCTGGACCTCGTCGGCACCGATCGCCCGCAGCCGCTCCATCCACTCCTCGGAGCCCTCGACCTTCCAGCCGCGCGAGGCCAGCCAGCCGAGGTGGATCTCCAGGACCTGCCCCGGGTTCATTCGGGACGGGACACCCAGCGGGTTGAGGATGATGTCGACCGGGGTGCCGTCCTCCAGGAACGGCATGTCCTCGACCGGCAGGATCTTGGAGATGACACCCTTGTTGCCGTGGCGGCCGGCGAGCTTGTCACCGTCGGTGATCTTGCGCTTCTGCGCCACGTAGACGCGGACCAGCTGGTTCACGCCCGGCGGCAGCTCGTCGCCCTCCTCGCGGTCGAAGACGCGCACGCCGATGACCTTGCCGGTCTCACCGTGCGGCACCTTCAGCGAGGTGTCACGGACCTCACGGGCCTTCTCACCGAAGATCGCGCGCAGCAGGCGCTCCTCCGGGGTCAGCTCGGTCTCACCCTTCGGGGTGACCTTGCCGACCAGGATGTCCCCGGCGATGACCTCGGCGCCGATGCGGATGATGCCGCGCTCGTCGAGGTCGGCCAGGACCTCCTCGGAGACGTTCGGGATGTCCCGGGTGATCTCCTCGGGGCCCAGCTTGGTGTCCCGGGCGTCGACCTCGTGCTCCTCGATGTGGATCGAGGAGAGGACGTCGTCCTGCACCAGACGCTGGCTGAGGATGATCGCGTCCTCGTAGTTGTGGCCCTCCCACGGCATGAACGCCACCAGGAGGTTCTTGCCGAGCGCCATCTCGCCGTCCTCGGTGGACGGACCGTCGGCCAGCACCTGGCCGGCGACCACCCGGGCGCCCTCGTCCACGACGACCTTCTGGTTGAAGGAGGTGCCCTGGTTGGAGCGGGAGAACTTGGCCACCCGGTAGGTGGTGTACGTGCCGTCGTCGTTGGCGACCGTCACGTAGTCGGCGGAGACCTCCTGGACGACACCGTCCTTCTCGGCCTTGATGACGTCGCCGGCGTCGACCGCGCAGCGGTACTCCATGCCGGTGCCGACCAGCGGGGACTCCGCCTTGATCAGCGGCACGGCCTGGCGCATCATGTTCGAGCCCATGAGCGCGCGGTTGGCGTCGTCGTGCTCCAGGAACGGGATCATCGCGGTCGCGACCGACACCATCTGGCGCGGCGAGACGTCCATGTAGTCGACGTCGTCACCGGGGATGTAGTCGACCTCACCGCCACGGCGGCGGACCAGGACGCGGTTCTCGGCGAAGTGGAGATCGTTCGTCAGCGGCGCGTTGGCCTGCGCGATGACGAAGCGGTCCTCCTCGTCGGCCGTCAGGTAGTGCACCTCGTCGGTGACGACACCGTCGACCACCTTGCGGTACGGGGTCTCGATGAAACCGAACGCGTTGACCCGGCCGTACGAGGCGAGCGAGCCGATCAGACCGATGTTCGGGCCTTCGGGCGTCTCGATCGGGCACATGCGGCCGTAGTGCGAGGGGTGCACGTCACGGACCTCGAAGCCCGCCCGCTCACGGGAGAGACCACCGGGGCCGAGCGCGTTCAGCCGGCGCTTGTGGGTCAGACCCGACAGCGGGTTCGTCTGGTCCATGAACTGCGACAGCTGGCTGGTGCCGAAGAACTCCTTGATGGAGGCGACGACCGGCCGGATGTTGATCAGGGTCTGCGGCGTGATCGCCTCGACGTCCTGCGTGGTCATGCGCTCGCGGACGACGCGCTCCATACGCGCCAGACCGGTGCGGACCTGGTTCTGGATCAGCTCGCCGACGTTACGGATGCGGCGGTTGCCGAAGTGGTCGATGTCGTCGGTCTCGACGACCACGGACTGGCCGTTGTCCCCGACGGTCTCGGTCTCACCGGCGTGCAGCTTCACCAGGTACTTGATCGAGGCGATGATGTCCTCGACCGTCAGGACGCCCGCGTCCAGCGGGGCGGCCGCGCCCAGCTTCTTGTTGACCTTGTAGCGGCCGACCTTCGCCAGGTCGTAGCGCTTCGGGTTGAAGTAGAGGTTCTCCAGCAGCGTCTGCGCGGCCTCCCGCGTGGGGGGCTCGCCCGGGCGCAGCTTGCGGTAGATGTCGAGCAGCGCGTCGTCCTGGCCCTGGGTGTGGTCCTTCTCCAGGGTGGCGCGCATGGACTCGTACTCGCCGAACTCCTCGAGGATCTGCTCGGTGGTCCAGCCGAGCGCCTTCAGGAGGACGGTGACGGACTGCTTGCGCTTGCGGTCGATGCGGACACCGACCATGTCGCGCTTGTCGATCTCCATCTCCAGCCAGGCACCACGGGAGGGGATGACCTTGACCGAGAAGATGTCCTTGTCGGACGTCTTGTCGATGGAGGAGTCGAAGTAGACACCCGGCGAGCGGACCAGCTGCGAGACGACGACACGCTCGGTGCCATTGATGCAGAAGGTGCCCTTGTCGGTCATGAGCGGGAAGTCGCCCATGAAGACCGTCTGGGACTTGATCTCACCGGTCTCATTGTTGGTGAACTCGGCCGTGACGAAGAGCGGAGCGGCGTAGGTGAAGTCACGCTCCTTGCACTCGTCGATCGAGTTCTTCGGCGGCTCGAAACGGTGATCACGGAAGGTCAGGGACATCGACCCGGAGAAGTCCTCGATCGGGGAGATCTCCTCGAAGATCTCTTCCAGACCGGACTTGGTGGGGACGTCCTGACCGCTGTCCAGCGCAGCCTCGACGCGAGCCTTCCACGCCGCATTGCCGAGCAGCCAATCGAAGCTCTCGGTCTGCAGCGCGAGGAGGTTCGGAACCTCGAGGGGCTCCTTGATCTTCGCAAAGGAGATGCGCAGCGGGGCGGTGCTGGCGCCATTGTTCGTATTGGCAGTCGAGGCGTTGCGCGAGGCGGCCAAGAGGGGGTCCTTCCGAGGGCTCGGACTCACTACGCGCGTACCGGTCCCACCGAGAGCCCATGGATGAAATCCCTGGTCAGGGAGTCTTCATCGGTAGTGCTCGAAGGTAGGTATGCCCCTGGTGACGGGCAGGGAGCAGCTAACAGGCAGCGCAAAGGGTCAGTGTAGCCACTTGGCACACTGATGTCCAGCGCCGAGTTTCTGAGACCGGCAGTGCCAATCTCTCCCTCCGGTGAGGGGGCGTGCCCCTCGTTGTCTTCTCACGCCCTGTCGGCAGCCCGCGCTGTCGATGCGCATATCGATACTGCCCGCTTCGCCGACGATCCATGCCTCGGACTTTCGGATCGGTGTGACGTCGCGTCCTGAGAATTGCGCGCTGCGTGCCGTTCGTCAAGGCCCCCCACTCCGGCGAGATCGTCACAGGGCGTGGCGACGGGCAACGAAGATCACCCTACCTCCACAAGCCCATAAGGCAATGTAACCGTCACGGGAACGCCGAAGGGCGACCACCCGAACGGGTGATCGCCCCTGGCATGGAACCGGGCCGCGCCGCCGGACGTCCTACCGGCGTGTGACGGCGGGCCGCGAGGTCATCCGACCTCGAGGGGTCACTTGACCTCGACGGAGGCGCCGGCGCCCTTGAGGGACTCGGCGGCCTTGTCGGCCTGCTCCTTGTTGACCTTCTCGAGGACCGGCTTCGGGGTGCCGTCGACGAGGTCCTTGGCCTCCTTCAGACCCAGGGAGGTCAGCTCGCGCACGACCTTGATGACCTGGATCTTCTTGTCGCCGGCGCCGGTGAGGATGACGTCGAACTCGTCCTTCTCCTCCTCGGCCGGGGCAGCGGCGCCCGGGGCACCCGGGGCGGCGGCGACCACGGCGGCCGGGGCGGCGGCGGTGACGTCGAACTTCTCCTCGAACGCCTTCACGAACTCGGAGAGCTCGATGAGGGTCATCTCCTCGAACTGCGCGAGCAGGTCTTCCTGGCTGAGCTTCGCCATGATGGCGGTCCTTCCACTAATTCGGCAGGTGGTGCCGGATGTACATGTCGGCGGGCTTCCGGGCCCGCTGCGACCGGGGCCTGACTACTCGGCGGCCTCGGCCTCGGCGGGAGCCGGGGTGTCGGCACCGCCCTGCTCGGCCTGCTTCTGCCGGAGCGCCTCGGCGGTCCGGACGAACTTCGACAGCGGGGCCTGGAAGAGCGCGGCAGCCTGGGACTGCTTGGCCTTCATCGCACCCGCCAGCTTGGCGAGCAGCACCTCACGGGACTCGAGGTCCGCGAGCTTCTTGATCTCGTCGGCGGACAGCGCCTTACCGTCAAGGACACCGCCCTTGATGACGAGAGCGGGGTTCTCCTTGGCGAAGTCACGGAGACCCTTCGCCGCCTCGACCGGGTCACCGGTCACGAAGGCGACGGCCGACGAACCCGAGAACAGGTCGTCGAGCTGGTTGATCCCGGCCTCGTTGGCCGCGATCTTGGTCAGCGTGTTCTTCACCACACGGTACTGAGCGTTCTCACCGAGCGAACGGCGCAGCTCCTTCAGCTGCGCAACGGTGAGACCGGTGTACGCGGTCACAACGGCCGCGTTCGCGTTGCGGAACTTCTCCCGCATCTCGTCGACGGCTGCGACCTTGTCAGGACTCGCCATGAGCCTCGGCCTCCTTCCGGGTGATGAGGACCGCTTCGGCCTGAAGGAAGGAGACTGAGACAACGCGAAAACGCCCCGGCGCAGGCGCTCGGGGCGTAACTCGACCGGTACGGACCAGCGGCCCGTTCGGGAGTGCTACCTCAGTCACCTACGCAGGTCGCCCGCAGCTAGCGGATCCTTCAGCCACCGGATCCCTTGCGGGACACGGCGACAACCAGCGGTCTTTGGCTTCTGTAGGAGATTACGCGAACGGGCCTCGGCCAGGCAAATCGGCTCTACTGCTGGAGCATGTCCTGGAAGTCCACGGTGTCCGAGGAGGACGGCTCGGTGACCGTCACGCTGGTGCCGTAGTCCGAGTAGTAGACCGTGGAGTCGTAGGCGCCGCTGTTGCTCTGCGCCTGCTCACGCTTCTTGACCAGCAGGTTCTCGTCGTCCACCCACAGGTCGATGGTCTCGGTGTCCATACCGGAGGACTCCAGCTGCTTCTGCAGGGCGTCCAGGTCCGACTGGCTGAGCTCCTTGGACTGCATCTTGGCGATCTCGGAGACCTTGACCGTGCCCGTGTAGTGGGTGGCCTTGACGCCCTTCACGTCCTCGCTGCCCACGCTCTTGACCTTGCCCGTGGCGAGCAGCAGCTCCACCGAGCGCGACGGGTTGTTGTTCTGCATCTGGTCCTTCAGGAAGGCGCCCGAGGGGCCCGCCTTCTGGGCCAGCGCGTCGTAGTCGTACTTCACCCAGTGCTTGCCGCCGCCCGCCTGCGCGGCGAACTCGTCGCCCATGTTCAGGAACATCGCGTCGGGCGTGTACTTGGCGTCCATCGGCTTGCCCGCGACCGGGGAGGAGGCGATGGCGCCACCGTTCTGGGTGATGGACATGTTGGCCCGGATGCCGTTGGCCCAGTCCATGTCGCCGGACATCTGCGAGTTCTGCTCGCCCATCTTGGTGGTGCCCTCGACCTTGGCCGAGTTCTTCTTGTCCGTCTGCTGCGAGGCGAGCTTGAGTGCCGCCAGCGGGCTCATCCCGGACTGCCCGGACTTGTCGCCGCCCGTCTTGTCGCCGGCCTTGTCATCGCCGGACTTCTCGCTCCCGCACGCGGTGAGGCCGACCATCAGAACGAGACTTCCAGCGGCTATCGCCCATCGCGTACCGACATGAGTACCGCGCACGGCTCCCCCTAGTTTTTATTTCTCTTTTACGTCTTGTGCAGAGTGACTCTAGCGGAGGCGTCCGACAACGGAAGAAGCCGGGCCCCCGCACCTTCGACGCGGTGCGGGGGCCCGGCGGTTGCACACCATGGTGCGCTGATCAGGGGCTGCCTCAGATGGCGTCTTCCTCGACCAGCAGGTTGCGGGTGCGGTTGGCGTCCAGCGGGATGCCGGGGCCCATCGTGGTGGTCAGGGTCGCCTTCTTGATGTAGCGGCCCTTCGCGGCGGACGGCTTGAGACGGGTGATCTCCTCGAGCGCCGCGGCGTAGTTCTCCACCAGCTTCGTCTCGTCGAACGAGAGCTTGCCGATGATGAAGTGCAGGTTGGAGTGCTTGTCGACGCGGAACTCGATCTTGCCGCCCTTGATGTCCGTGACGGCCTTGGCCACGTCGGGGGTGACGGTGCCGGTCTTCGGGTTCGGCATCAGACCACGCGGACCGAGCACCCGGCCGAGGCGGCCGACCTTGCCCATGAGGTCCGGGGTGGCGACGACGGCGTCGAAGTCCAGGCGACCCTTGGACACCTCGTCGATGAGCTCGTCGGAGCCGACGATGTCGGCGCCGGCGGCCTCCGCGGCCGCAGCACGGTCACCGGTCGCGAAGACCAGGACCCGGGCGGTCTTACCGGTGCCGTGCGGCAGGTTCACGGTGCCGCGGACCATCTGGTCGGCCTTGCGCGGGTCGACGCCCAGGCGCATGGCGACCTCGACGGTCGCGTCGAACTTGGTGGTGGAGGTGTCCTTCGCCAGACGGACGGCCTCGAGCGGGGCGTAGGCGCGCTCCCGGTCGATCTTGGCGTCCGCAGCGCGGAGGGTCTTGCTGCGCTTGCTCACTCTTGCTCCTGATGTCTGTGGAGTTCGTGGTCCGGGCCAGCGCTTGGCCCTGCCACAGGTGGCCGCGGGGGCGGTGGGCCCTCGCGCGGAGGTGTCAGCCCTCGACCGTGATGCCCATGGAGCGGGCGGTGCCGGCGATGATCTTCTCGGCGGCGTCCAGGTCGTTGGCGTTCAGGTCGGGCATCTTGGTGGTGGCGATCTCACGCACCTGGTCGCGGGTGATCTTGGCGACCTTGGTCTTGTGCGGCTCGCCGGAGCCCTTCTCCACGCCCGCGGCCTTGAGGATCAGCTTGGCGGCCGGCGGAGTCTTGGTCACGAAGGTGAAGGAGCGGTCCTCGTAGACCGTGATCTCCACCGGCACGACCATGCCGCGCTGCGACTCGGTCGCGGCGTTGTAGGCCTTGCAGAACTCCATGATGTTGACGCCGTGCTGACCCAGCGCGGGGCCGACCGGCGGGGCCGGGTTCGCGGCACCGGCCTGGATCTGGAGCTTGATCAGCCCCGTGACCTTCTTCTTCTTGGGAGGCATGCTCTCTCCGGGTCCTAGTGAGAGGTTGTTCGCCTCCGAACCGGATCATCCGGATGGAGGCATACCGCACAACGATAACGGGTATAGCTGTGCGCCTTAAAACCGAGCAGGTCAGACCGGCCCTCAAGCCCGTCTGACCTGTTCGGAAGTTCTCGTGAAGAGACTCAGCTCCGCAGAGACTCAGTTCTTCTGGATCTGGTCGAAGCTCAGCTCGACCGGGGTCTCCCGGCCGAAGATCTCGACCAGGCCCTTGACCTTCTTCGAGTCGGCGTTGATCTCGTTGATCGTCGCCTGGAGGGTCGCGAACGGGCCGTCGGTGACCGTGACCGAGTCGCCCACCTCGAAGTCCAGCACCTGGACCTCGACCTTGCGGCTCGGCGCCGGCACACCGCTCTCCTCGGCGGCGGCCTTGGCGGCCTTCTCCTCGGCCTCGGGGGCGAGCATCTTGACGATCTCGTCCAGGGTCAGCGGGTACGGGTCGTAGGCGTTGCCCACGAAGCCGGTGACACCCGGCGTGTTGCGGACCACACCCCACGACTCGTTCGTCAGGTCCATGCGGACGAGCACATATCCGGGCAGCTTGTTCTGCCGGACGTTCTTGCGCTCGCCGTTCTTGATCTGGACGATCTCTTCCTCGGGGACCTCGGCCTGGTAGATGAAGTCCTCGACGTTCAGCGAGACGGCACGCTGCTCCAGGTTGGCCTTCACGCGCTTCTCATAGCCCGCGTAGGTGTGGATCACGTACCACTCACCGGGCAGCCCGCGCAGCTCCTCGCGGAGCGCCTCGACCGGGTCGACCTCAGCCTCGGCCTCGGCCGCGTCGTCCGCCTGGGCCGTATCGGTCTCGAGGGCGTCCTCGCCCTCGACGCGCAGCGCGTCCTCCTCGGCGGGAACGCCCGCCGAGGCGTCGGCCGCTTCAGCCTGGTCGGAGTCCGCCGCCTCGACGATGTCGAGCTCGTCCTCACGGGACTCGACGGGCTCGGCGGCGTCGTTCAGGTTCGGGTCAGACACTGTGGCTGCTTCTTCCTGGCTTCAAAGGGGTGGAACGTGCGAAAGAGGCGACGCCGGTACAGCGGCCGCCTTTCGCGAGGGTCTCAGCCGAAGACGTACTTGATGGCGTTGTTGAACCCATAGTCAATCACGGTCACGATGCCGATCATGATGACGACGAAGACGATCACCACGCTGGTGTACGTCGACAGCTGGCTGCGCGTGGGCCAGACGACCTTGCGCAGCTCAGCGATGATCTGGCGGTAGAAAAGCGCGAGCCGACCGAAAGGCCCCTTCTTCGCGCGCTTACCACCACGACGACCCCGCTTGGTCGTCTCCTCATCCTCGGGACGACCGCTCTCAGGCGTCGCGGTGGAGCCAAGGGCTTCCGTCACTCGTCCTCACCTGAATCCGGGTCGTGGCCGTGCCGCGTCCGGCCCGGCCGCACAGCGGTGCTTGTCCTTGCGTACGCATGCACGCACCCTCATCACAGTGCGTGTAGCAGGGCCGGAGGGACTTGAACCCCCAACCGCTGGTTTTGGAGACCAGTGCTCTACCAATTGAGCTACGACCCTTTGCGGCACTCCCAACCTACCGCATACACCCGGCTGCACGGAGTGTGCGGTCGGATCCGGCTGTTGATCGGCCAACGACGGATGAGTGTACGTGCTTGACGGCCGGGCGTCGAACGAGAAGCGCGCGAAGCCCGGAGCAAACCCGTGTGCCACCCATTTCACCCGTCTGCGACGATGCATCTATGACCGCTGCTACTCCCCCAGTACAGTCCCCGACCGACCGGCGGGTATCGGCCCGGATCGGCTCGATCTCCGAGTCCGCGACCCTCGCCGTCGACGCCAAGGCCAAGGCCCTCAAGGCCGCGGGCCGTCCGGTGATCGGCTTCGGCGCCGGTGAGCCCGACTTCGCCACGCCCGACTACATCGTCGACGCCGCGGCCGCGGCGTGCCGCGACCCGAAGTACCACCGCTACACCCCGGCCGGCGGCCTCCCCGAGCTCAAGGCCGCGATCGCCGCGAAGACGCTGCGCGACAGCGGGTACGAGGTCGAGGCGGCCCAGGTCCTGGTGACCAACGGCGGCAAGCAGGCGATCTACGAGGCGTTCGCCGCGATCCTGGACCCGGGCGACGAGGTCATCGTCCCCGCGCCCTACTGGACCACCTACCCGGAGTCGATCCGGCTGGCCGGCGGTGTCCCGGTGGAGGTCGTCGCCGACGAGACGACCGGCTACCGGGTCTCCGTCGAGCAGCTGGAGGCGGCCCGCACCAAGAACACCAAGGTGCTGCTCTTCGTCTCCCCCTCCAACCCCACCGGCGCGGTCTACAGCCGTGAGCAGGTCGAGGCGATCGGCCGCTGGGCCGCCGACAACGGGCTGTGGGTGCTGACCGACGAGATCTACGAGCACCTGGTCTACGGCGACGCCCGGTTCCACTCGCTGCCGGTCGTGGTGCCCGAGCTGCGCGACAAGTGCATCGTGGTCAACGGTGTCGCCAAGACGTACGCGATGACCGGCTGGCGGGTGGGCTGGATCGTCGGCCCCAAGGACGTCGTCAAGGCCGCGACGAACCTCCAGTCGCACGCCACCTCGAATGTGAGCAATGTCGCTCAGGTCGCGGCCCTGGCCGCCGTCTCGGGCGACCTGGACGCCGTGGCCGCGATGCGCGAGGCGTTCGACCGCCGCCGCCGCACCATCGTGCGGATGCTGAACGAGATCGACGGCGTCGAGTGCCCGGAGCCGGAGGGCGCCTTCTACGCCTACCCCTCGGTCAAGGGGCTGCTCGGCAGGGAGATCCGCGGCAAGCGGCCGCGGACCACCGTCGAGCTGGCCGAGATCATCCTGGAGGAGGCCGAGGTCGCGGTGGTGCCGGGTGAGGCGTTCGGCACCCCGGGCTATCTGCGGCTGTCCTACGCGCTGGGCGACGAGGACCTCGTCGAGGGCGTCTCCCGGCTGCAGAAGCTGCTGGGCGAGGCGAGCGCGTAAGGCGCCTGGCCTTCGCCTGGCTTTCGCCTGGCCTTCGTACGCACGAGCCGTCGCGAGCCGTCGCGAGCCGTACGCGCGAAGGGAACGGGCCGGAGTCCGCGGTGGCGGATTCCGGCCCGTTCCGCGTGCGCGCGCCTCCCCGTTCGGGGAAAGCGGTACCGGCGGGTCCGGACGTGCGGCAGTATCTGCAGATGGCACGCGATGTACACCTGCTCCCCAAAGCGCATCTGCATCTCCACTTCACCGGCTCCATGCGCCCCGGAACCCTCCTCGAACTGGCCGACAAGTACGGCGTCCACCTCCCCGAGGCCCTGAGCGGCGGTGAGCCGCCGAAGCTGCGCGCCACCGATGAGCGCGGCTGGTTCCGCTTCCAGCGGCTGTACGACATCGCACGCTCCTGCCTGCGGGAGGCCGACGACATCCGGCGGCTGGTGCGCGAGGCGGCCGAGGAGGACGTGCGGGACGGGGCCCAGTGGCTGGAGATCCAGGTGGACCCCACCTCGTACGCCCCGCGCCTGGGCGGGCTGACCCCCGCGATGGAGGTCATCCTGGACGCGGTCGAGAGCGCCTCCGCGGAGACCGGTCTCGGGATCAGGGTGGTGGTCGCCGCCAACCGCGTGAAGCATCCGCTGGAGGCCCGCACCCTGGCCCGGCTCGCGGTGCGCTTCGCGGACCGCGGCGTGGTCGGCTTCGGCCTCTCCAACGACGAACGGCGCGGATTCGCCCGCGACTTCGACCGGGCCTTCGCCATCGCCCGGGAGGGCGGGCTGCTGGCGGCGCCGCACGGCGGCGAGCTGTCGGGCCCCGGCAGCGTACGGGACTGCCTGGACGACCTCGGCGCGGCCCGGGTCGGCCACGGGGTGCGCGCGGCGGAGGACCCACGGCTGCTCGCCCGGCTCGCCGAGCGCGAGGTGACCTGCGAGGTGTGCCCGTCGTCGAACGTGGCGCTCGGGGTCTACGAGAAGCCGGAGGACGTCCCGCTGCGCACGCTGTACGACGCGGGGGTGCCGATGGCGCTCGGGGCGGACGACCCGCTGCTCTTCGGCTCGCGGCTGGCGGCGCAGTACGAGCTGGTGCGCGAGCACCACGGCTTCACGGACGCCGAACTGGCCGAGCTGGCGCGTCAGTCGGTGCGCGGCTCGGCCGCGCCGGAGGAGGTCCGGCGGCGGATGCTGGCGGAGATCGACGACTGGCTGGCGGGCCCCGACCTACTCGGGTAAGTCGGTCTCCTCACGCGAGCAGACCGGATCAGATGCTCACGCCGACCGTCACCGGCTCGTTGACCAGCCGGATCCCGAACGCCTCCTCGACCCCGGCCACCACCTCGCGGGCCAGGGCCAGCAGGTCCTCGGTCGTGGCCTCGCCCCGGTTGGTCAGGGCGAGCGTGTGCTTGGTGGAGATGCGGGCCGGGCCGGTGCCGTAGCCCTTGGGGAAGCCCGCCCTGTCGATCAGCCAGGCCGCGGAGGTCTTGATCAGGCCGTCGCCCGCCGGGAAGGCGGGCGGCACGGTGTCCGGGCCCAGGCGTTCGGCGACGCGGGCCAGGAAGGCGGCGTGGGCGTCCTGGTCAAGCACCGGGTTGGTGAAGAAGGACCCCGCGGACCAGGTGTCGTGGTCGTCGGGGTCGAGCACCATGCCCTTGCCCGCGCGCAGCCCCAGGACCGTCTCGCGGGCGACGGCGGCCGGGACCCGGTCCCCCACCTCGACGCCGAGCACCCGCGCGGTCTCGGCGTACCGGACGGGTGCGGAGAGCCCGCCCGCGTCCTCCAGTTCGAAGCGGACCCGGAGCACCACATGGCGGTCGGGGTCGGCCTTGAAGCGGCTGTGGCGGTAGGAGAAGGCGCAGTCGGCGTTCGGGATCGTGACGACCTCGTCGGCGCGGCGGTCGTAGGCGATCACCTCGGTGATCGTGGCGGAGACCTCCTGGCCGTAGGCGCCGACGTTCTGTATCGGGGTCGCGCCCGCGGAGCCGGGGATTCCGGCCAGGCATTCGATGCCCGCGAGCCCCGCCCGGACCGTACGGGCCACGGCGGCCGACCAGTTCTCGCCCGCGGCGAGCTCCAGGCGGGTGCCGTCGAGCGTGAAGCCGCTGGTGGCGATGTGCAGGGCGGTGCCGTCGAAGCCCTTGTCGGCGATGACCAGATTGCTGCCGCCGCCGATCACCAGCAGCGGGGTCCCGGCCGCGTCGGCCGCGCGGACCGCGGCGATGACCTCGTCGTCGGTCGTGGCCGTGAGCAGCCGGTTGGCCGGTCCGCCGAGACGGAAGGTGGTGAGGGGCGCGAGAGGGGCGTCGTGGAGTTCCTGCACGCGCTCAAGAGTACGGGGGCGCCCCCTGGGGTCCTGGCGGCGGCCGCCCCCGGTGTGGGGAATCCGGGGGCCGGCGGGCCTGCGGGCCGTAGGGCCTGTCTGGGAGCCCTGAGGGGCTTGGACGGGCCGCACGCGCTCCGGCGTGCTCTCATCCGCCCGGGGGCCGCATCGGGCGCGGTCGGGGGCTCAGACGAGCCGTACCACGGCGCGGGCCCGGCCCAGCACCTTCTGACCGGCGCTGGTCGCCGTGATGTCGAGGCGCACCGTACGGGCCTCGTCGTCCAGCTTGGCGGTCACCTTGGCGCCGATCTCGATGACCGCGCCCTTGTCGTCGTTGGGGACCACGACCGGCCGGGTGAAGCGGACGCCGTACTCGACGAGGGCGCCGGGGTCGCCGGCCCACTCGGTCACCACGCGGGCCGCCTGGGCCATGGTGTAGGCGCCGTGCGCGATGACGTCGGGGAGGCCGACCTCCTTGGCGAACTTCTCGTTCCAGTGGATCGGGTTGAAGTCGCCCGACGCGCCCGCGTAGCGCACGAGGTCGGCGCGGTTCACCCGGAACTCGCGCACGGGCACCTCGGTGCCGACCTCCACGGCGTCATACGAGATCTTGGCCGTCATCTGCTCTCCTCCACCTCTGCGTCAGCGGCGCGGGCCACCAGCGTCGTGAACGACGTCGCTACATGATCACCCGCCTCGTCGTGGACCTCGCCGCGGACGGACAGGATGTCGTTGCCGGCCAGCGACTTGATCGAGTCGATGATCGAGGTGACCTTCAGACGGTCCCCCGCGCGGACCGGGCGGGTGTACTCGAACCGCTGGTCGCCGTGGACCACCCGGCTGTAGTCCAGCCCCAGCTGCGGATCCTCGACAACCTGCTTCCCGGCCGCCTTGAAGGTGATCGTGAAGATGAACGTCGGCGGGGCGATCACATCGGGGTAGCCGAGGTCCCGGGCCGCCTCGGGGTCGGTGTAGACCGGATTGGTGTCACCGAGGGACTCGGCGAATTCCCGGATCTTCTCCCGGCCGACCTCGTACGGGGCGGTGGGCGGGTAGGTCCGCCCCACGAAGGACTGGTCGAGCGCCATCGGCGCACACCTCCTGCGATTGAATTACCAACGAAACGAGGCCGCCCCCCGCGAGTGGGGGCGGCCTCGAATGAGAGTTTATTGCTATCGCGTCTCACGGTGCGCGGTGTGCGCGTTGCAACGCGGGCAGTGCTTCTTGATCTCAAGACGATCCGGGTCGTTGCGCCGGTTCTTCTTGGTGATGTAGTTCCGCTCCTTGCACTCCACGCAGGCCAGCGTGATCTTCGGGCGGACGTCGGTGGCAGCCACGTGAGTGCTCCTTGACGAACGGACTAGGGGATTAACGCAGAAAGAGTAGCCGATCGAAGGACCGACCCCACAATCGGCTACTGTCAGTAGCGGTGACCGGACTTGAACCGGTGACACAGCGATTATGAGCCGCTTGCTCTACCGACTGAGCTACACCGCTGCGATGCGAGTGACTCCCCGCCCAACCAGCGTAGCGGAACGGGAAGCCTCACACATCAGAGCCCCAATACGGAATCGAACCGTAGACCTTCTCCTTACCATGGAGACGCTCTGCCGACTGAGCTATTGGGGCGAGCGATGAAGACATTACACGGTCGGCCGCCGAAGGTGAAATCCGTATCGGCCCCTCGTCACCCCGGGCTCATGCACCACACCAGTACGACTATTCGGCTCCTCCGCGAAGCCGCCCCCACCTCGTCCTAGGCTTCGCATCGCACCCGCGTGATCTTGGCTGCGCACGCATCCGACGCGTGCCCGGCGCGTCACCCGTCGCGTGCTCGGTGCGAATCCCAGGAGTGCGATGCCCGAGAGCCAGCAGCAGCCGCAACAGCCCCAACAGCCGCCCGGGAGCGGCGGAGCGGCCCCCGGCGACCCCTCCGCCCTGGTGCTCGGCGGCGTCCGGCTCGCCGACGGGCGCACCGTGGACGTCCGGCTCAGCGGCGGGCGGATCGAGGCCGTGGGCACGGCGGGCAGCCTCGTCCCCGGCACCCGGCTGGACCTCGGCGGCTATCTGCTGCTGCCCGCCCCCGCCGAACCCCACGCCCACTGCGACACCGCCCTTACGGCCGACATGGCGGGCCCGGTCCCGTACGCCCCCGAGGACGTCCAGCGCCGCACCGTCGAGGCCGCCCTGCTCCAACTCGGCCACGGCGCGACGGCGCTGCGCACCCATGTCCGCGTCGGCGGGGTGCACGGACTGCGCTCCCTGGAGGCGGTCCTGGAGGCCGGCCGGGCGCTGCGCGGGCTCACGGAGCTGAGCGCGGTGGCGGTGCCCCGGGTGCTGACCGGCACCGCCGGGGCGGACGGTCTGGCGATGCTGCGGGACGCGGTGGGGATGGGCGCGTCGGTCATCGGCGGCTGCCCCGACCTCGACCCCGATCCGACCGGCCACGCCGAGGCCGTCCTCGACCTCGCCGCGCGCCACGGCCGCGCCGTCGATCTGCACACGGACGGTGACGACCCGGCCCGCCTCGCCCGGCTCGCGGCGATGGCCGGGGGCCTGCGGCCGGGCGTCACGATCGGCCCCTGCGGCGGGCTGTCCCGGCTGCCCGCGGACATGGCGGGGAGGGCCGCCGAGCGGCTGGCGGCGGCCGGGGTGACCGTCGTCTGCCTCCCCCAGGGCGACTGTGCCGGGCTGGAGCACCAGGGCATGTGGGGAGCGCGCACCCGCGGCTGCGCGCCGGTGCGGCTGCTGCGCGCCGCGGGCGTCCGGGTGGCCGCGGGCAGCGGGGCGCTGCGGGACGCGGTGAACCCCGTGGGGCGCGGCGATCCCCTGGAGGCCGCCTTTCTGCTGGCGTCCCTGGGCGAGTCGCGGCCCGAGGAGGCGTACGAGGCGGTGTGCGCGGGGGCGCGGGCCGCCATGGGGCTCGCCGAGGTGCGGGTGGAGGCCGGGTTCCCGGCGGAGCTGCTCGCGGTGCGCGGGGACGGCCTCGCCGGGGTGCTCTCGCTCGCGTACAGCAGAGTCGTGGTGCACCGGGGGCGCGTGGTGGCCCGGACCAGCGCGGTGCGGGAGTACTGCGACTCGGCGGCCGCCGCGGCGCTGGACCTGCCCCGGCAGGCGCGGCCGCAGAGCGGCGGCGAGCAACAGTAGGCCGCACGGCGTACGGTCGGGATCATGCGCATTGTCATCGCTGGTGGACATGGACAGATCGCGCTGCGGCTGGGGCGGCTGCTCACCGCGCGCGGAGACGAAGTGGCGGGCATCATCCGCAAGCCGGAACAGGCGGGCGACCTGCTGGCGTCGGGCACCGAACCGGTCGTCTGCGACCTGGAGTCGGCCTCGCTGGAGGACGTGGTCAAGCATCTGGAGGACGCGGACGCGGCCGTCTTCGCGGCCGGGGCGGGTCCCGGCAGCGGTGCCGCCCGTAAGGACACCGTCGACCACCGGGCCGCGGTGCTCTTCGCGGACGCGGCCGAACGGGCCGGGGCCCGGCGGTTCCTGATCGTCTCCTCGACGGGCGCCTCCCACGAGCCGCCGCCGGACACCGACCCGGTCTTCGCCGCCTACCTGCGCGCCAAGGCCGCGGCGGACGACGACATCCGCGCCCGGGACGGCCTCGACTGGACCGTGCTGCGGCCGGGCCGGCTGACGAACGACCCGGGCACGGGCCGGGTGAAGCTGGCCGAACGCACCGGGCGCGCCGAGATCACCCGCGACGACGTGGCCGCGGTCCTGGTCGCCCTGCTGGACGAGCCCCGTACGGCGGGCCGCACGCTGGAGCTGATCAACGGCGACACGGCGGTGGCGGACGCGGTGGGGGCGGTCGCCGAGCGGGGGTGAGGGGCCGGGTCGGCCCGACCCGGCCGTTCAGAAGCCCACCCGGGCCGGGGCGGTCCCACCCGATCGCTCAGAAGCCCACCCGGGCCGGGGCGGTCCCACCCGATCGCTCAGAAGTCCACCTGGGCCGGGGCGTCGGCCCGGGCCACGGACTCCTGGGCGAACTGGCGCTCGTACGCCGTCCGGATCCGTTCGATCCGCGGGTCCTGCGTCCCCGCCTCGGACGCCGGGTAGAGCAGGACCACCTCGTACGAGCGCTCCCGCTCGATCGTCCCGTTCTGGTCCCGCCACTGCCCCCGGCCGTCGTGGATCGTCAGGCCGGCGGGGAAGCGCGGGGTGATCCGCCGGTCCACGAAGGCCAGGAACTGCTTCTCGGTGACGGGCGGCCCGCCGTCGGGGCGCTCGGTGCCGAAGAAGAGCCGGGTCTCGACGTACGGCTTGCCCCGGCCCACGGCGCCGGAGGGCGCGGCGGCGGGCGGGTCGTCCAGCGCGGCGTACGCGGCGACGGGGGTGGTGGCGGCGAGGGCGAAGGCCGCCCCGACGGCGGCGAGACGGACGCGTGGCTTCATGGTCGGCATCGTCCGATCGTCCCGGCGCCGGGGACCCTCGGGAAGAGCGCCTTACGGTGCACATCCGTGCGAGGCGCGGGGGCGTATGCGCGGGGGCGTATGCGCGGGGGCGTATGCGCGGGGGCCGGGGGCCCGGCCCCGAAGACCGCCTCGGACAGCCGCCACAGCGCCATGCAGACCAGTCCGATGCCGACCGCCCAGACCAGCGCCGCGCCGAACGGCCGCCCGGCGAGGGTCTGGAGCGCCCCGCCCCGGATGGCCCGGGGCCCGCCTCGCGCGGGGTGCGTGTGCGCGTTGCCGAACCCACATCGCGTGCGATCGACGATGCGTTCACCGTTTCCTCCCGTTGTCGCGCCATCGTCCGCCCTGAACGTACGTGCGGGAACGGGACTTTCTCTTGTTGGTTGAAGCGATCCGCCCTACTCTGCCGCCACCGAATCTGACGAGCCGTCAGATTAACGGGGAACGGGCAGGACCACCACGAGGAGACCGGGGAGAGATGGCGAGATGACCGGCGAGACGAACGGCACGACCGAGCTGCCCCTGGTCATCAGCGTCGATGACCATGTGATCGAGCCCGCGCACCTCTTCGAGAGCTGGCTCCCGGCCAAGTACCGGGACCGCGGCCCCAAGCCCCTCACGGCCGGGATCGGCGAGCTGGCCTACATCGGCGGCAAGTACAAGTTCACCACCGACCCGGACGGCCAGCTGACCGACTGGTGGCAGTACGAGGGCGATCTCTTCCCTTACAAGCGGATCATCGCCGCCGTCGGCTTCTCGCGCGACGAGATGACCCTCGACGGCATCACCCGCGAGCAGATGCGCCGCGGCTGCTGGGACCCCAAGGCCCGGCTCGCCGACATGGACCTCAACCACGTCGAGGCGTCGCTGTGCTTCCCGACCTTCCCCCGCTTCTGCGGCCAGACCTTCGCCGAGGCGAAGGACAAGGAGGTCGGGCTGGCGTGCGTCCGCGCGTACAACGACTGGATGGTCGAGGAGTGGTGCGGCGACAGCGGCGGCCGCCTCATCCCGCTCTGCCTGATCCCCCTGTGGGACGTCGACCTCGCCGTCCAGGAGATCCGCCGCAACGCGGCCCGCGGCGTCCGCGCGGTGACCTTCAGCGAGATCCCCACCTACCTCGGGCTCCCCAGCATCCACAGCGGCTACTGGGATCCGTTCTTCGCCGAGTGCGAGGCCACGGGGACGGTCGTGTGCATGCACATCGGCTCCTCCTCCCAGATGCCCGCCGCCTCCCCCGACGCCCCGCCGGCCGTCCAGGCCGCGCTGAGCTTCAACAACGCCATGGCGTCGATGATGGACTTCCTCTTCAGCGGCGTCCTGGTCTCCTTCCCGCGCCTGAAGCTGGCCTACGCCGAGGGCCAGATGGGCTGGATCCCCTACGCCCTGGAGCGCGCCGACGACGTCTGGGAGGAGCACCGCGCCTGGGGCGGCGTCCGCGACCTCATCCCCGAGCCGCCGTCCACGTACTACTACCGGCAGATCTTCTGCTGCTTCTTCCGCGACAAGCACGGGGTCGCCTCGCTGGACACGGTCGGCGTGAACAACGCCACGTTCGAGACCGACTACCCCCACGTCGACTCCACCTGGCCGCACACCCGCCGCATCGCCGCCGAGCATGTGGCCAACCTCTCCCCCGAGACCACGTACAAGATCCTCCGCGGCAACGCGATCCGGATGCTGGAGCTGGACCTCGACCGGGGGCGACCGGCGGGGGCGGGGGCGGGCGGCTGAGCCGGGCGCGGCGGCCACGGCCAGGCCGGGCGCGGCGGCCAGGCCGGGGCGCGGCACCTAAGCCGGGCGCGGCGGCTCGCTCGTGCGCGGCTGGTCCGAGCCGCAGTAGCGGCACTTGCGCGCCGCCTCGGGGAGGTCCTCGGCGAGGCATTCCGGGCAGGTCTTGATCGGGCCCGGCTCCCCGAAGACCTCCGCGCCCCGGCGGGCCTGGGTGTACTTGTACGGCACGACGATCAGGAAGTAGATGACGGCCATGAAGATGATGAAGTAGATCAGGGCGGAGATGAACGACCCGATGTTGAGGTAGGTCGAGCTGTTCCCCTGGGCGCCGAGCTGCCAGCCGAGCCCGACCGATGAGCCGCCCTGCAGCCGGGCGATGATCGGGTTGATCACGGAGTCGGTGAACGCCTTGATCAGCGTCGAGAACGCCAGCGCTGTGACCAGGCCGACGGCGACAACGATGACATCACCGCGCATGAGGAAGTTCTTGAAGCCCCTGAGCACGATCCGCCCTCTCTGTCCTGAATACGGGGGAATCACCACCCTAGGAGCGGTCTTGCGGAGCCCACGGCGCGCCACGACGGACGGCCGCCCGTACGGCGGCAGTGGGAGACTCACCGTCAGCAGACCATAATGTGTGCTTCGGGACGATATCGCTTGGGCACCGGAGGGCAAGGCCGCCATGGGCACGCTGGTCTTCGACAGTGACGACCTGGAGATGACCGAGGACTTCCTCAGCAAGGCCTACGCCAAAATGCGCATCGGCAGCAGCACCCCGAGCGCGAGCCGGGCACAGATCCGCCGCGACACCGTCGCGTCGATCAGCGTGGACGAGCTCGATCTGGACTTCGACATGAGCTATTCCGTCACTCCGCTCGGCAGGATCTGCCTGTGCGTCGTCCACGCCGGCACCATCGAGGACCATGTCTTCCCGGGCGTCGAGGATGCCTTTGGGCCCGGCGACGTGGTGTCCTTCGCCCCGCCGGACCTTCCCTACTCGGGGCGGATCCGCGCCGCCCGCTACAACATCACCATGCTCGACCCCGCGCTGCTGAGCCAGGTCGCCGCCACCGTCGGCCAGCGCACCCCGCAGCCGGTCCGGCTGACCGGGCACCGGCCGCACTCCGCGGCCGCGGCCGGGCATCTGCGGCGCACCATCAACTTCGTGCGCGACCACGCCCTGGCCGATCCGGCCATCGCCGACCAGCCGCTGGTCCAGGCCACTGTCAGCCAGCTCCTGGCCGGCAGCGTGCTCGCGGCCTTCCCCAACACCGCGCTCACCGACCCCACCGCGTCCGACCGCAGCGACGCCCACCCCGGCACGCTCCAGCGCGCGCTCAGCCACATCGACGACCACGCCGCCGAGCCCCTTACCGTCGCCGACATCGCCGCGGCCGCGCACGTCAGCGTCCGTGCCCTGCAGTACGCCTTCCGCAGACACCTGGACACCACGCCGATGGCGTACGTCCGCCGGGTGCGCCTGGCACACGCCCACCACGAGCTGGCGACCGCCGACCCCGGGACCACCACGGTGACGGACATCGCCACCCGCTGGGGCTTCTTCCACCCGGCCCGCTTCGCCGCCCTGTACCGCGAGACCTACCGCACCACCCCGAGCGCCACGCTGCACAGCTGACCGCCCGCGCCGCCCTCGCCTTCGTTTTCTGTCCCGTGAGGCGCTTGGGCGTGCGTTTGCCGTATCGCCATGGACCGGCCCACGTCTGAAGAGTGGACAGCTGCGGCATTGCCCATTGACGCCGTGGCCCACTTCCCGATCGAAAGGCAGTACGTGGCGATCGAGAGGGATGACCTGCTCAAGAAGATCGCCGCCTTGGAGGAGGAGGTCGGGCAGCTACGGCAGGCAGTGGTCTCCCACGCCGTGATCGACCAGGCGATCGGTGTGGTCATCGCCCGCGGCCGCCTGCTTCCGGACCAGGGCTGGGACGTCCTCAGGGCGGTGTCCCAGAACACCAACACCAAGGTGCGGCTGATCGCCGAACAGATCGTCCAGTGGCCGTACTCCGGCCGGCTCCCCGAGGACATCCGGCAGGCCCTGGAAGCGGCCCTGGAAGCGACCCTGGCCCGCCGGGCCGATACGGGCCGGCCCAGAACCCCGACCACATCAGCGGACCGCTAGCCGCGCGCTGTCCCAGCGGCGCGAGGTGTCCGGCGCCGTTCCTCGCTTCCCGAACGAGAACGGCCCCTGACCGCGTTTCCGCAGTTCAGGGGCCGTTTCCCACGTGTGGCGGCGCCAGGATTCGAACCTGGGTAGGCTAAGCCGACGGATTTACAGTCCGCTCCCATTGGCCACTCGGGCACACCGCCTGGGATGTGGCCAGGTGCCCCGCTCTCGCGGCGCTGCTCCCTGGCGACGACGTAAACAATACCTGATGTGGAGGGGTGCTTCGCCACCCGGTTGATCGCCGCTTGATCATGGCCGAGATCGCTAGGCTGGCTGAAGCGGTCCGCTGGGCCGTGCCACTGACGGATCTACGTACGAGGAGCCAACTCAAGATGGCCGACTCCAGTTTCGACATCGTCTCGAAGGTCGAGCGGCAGGAGGTCGACAACGCTCTGAACCAGGCGAGCCGCGAGATCTCCCAGCGTTACGACTTCAAGAACGTCGGCGCCTCGATCGCGTGGTCGGGCGAGCGGATCGAGATGCGAGCCAACTCCGAGGAGCGGGTCAAGGCGATCCTCGACGTCTTCCAGTCCAAGCTGGTCAAGCGCGGGATCTCGCTGAAGGCCCTGGACGCGGGCGAGCCGCAGGCGTCGGGCAAGGAGTACAAGATCTTCGCCTCGCTGCAGGAGGGGATCTCGCAGGAGAACGCGAAGAAGGTCGCCAAGATCATCCGCGATGAGGGGCCCAAGGGCGTCAAGGCGCAGGTGCAGGGCGATGAGCTGCGGGTGACCTCCAAGAGCCGGGACGACCTTCAGGCCGTGATCGCCCTGATCAAGGGCAAGGACCTCGACTTCGCGGTGCAGTTCGTCAACTACCGGTAGGCAGCGCCCGGACCGGTGCGGCAGGGGCGGTGCGGCATGGCCGTGCCGCCCCTGGTGTTGTCGGCGTCCCCGGTCAGCGGTGGGTGAAGGGCTGGTCGGTGGGGACGATTTCATGGCCGAGGGGGGCCAGGGAGATCGGGATGAGCTTGAAGTTGGCCAGGCCCAGGGGGATGCCGATGATCGTGATGCAGAGGGCGACGCCGGTGATGAGGTGGCCGAGCGCCAGCCACCAGCCCGCGAGGACGAGCCAGAGGACATTGCCGACGCAGGAGGGGGCTCCGGCGTCGCGGCGGGGGACGGCGGTGCGGCCGAAGGGCCACAGGGCGAAGCCGGCGATGCGCCAGGAGGCGATCGCGAAGGGGATGCCGATGATCGTGACGAAGAGCAGGACCCCGGCGAGCAGATAGAGGATCGCCATCCAGATGCCGGAGAAGATCAGCCAGATCAGGTTCAGGAGCGTTTTCACGGCCTGCGGCCTCCTGCCATCTGCTCGAGGCGGGCGATGCGCTCCCGCATGGGCGGGTGGGTGGAGAAGAGCTTGGCCATGCCCTCACCGGCGCGGAAAGGGTTGGCGATCATCAGGTGGCTGGCGGTCTCCAGACGGGGCTCGGGCGGCAGCGGCAGATGCTTGGTGCCCGCCTCCAGCTTACGCAGGGCGCTGGCGAGGGCCAGGGGGTCGCCGGTGAGCTGGGCGCCGGAGGCGTCCGCCTCGTACTCGCGGGAGCGGCTGACGGCGAGCTGGATGATGGAGGCCGCGAGCGGGCCCAGGATCATGATCAGCAGCATGCCGAGGAAGCCGGGGCCCTCGTCGTCGTCGGACCGGCCCATGGGGATCAGCCAGGCGAAGTTCACCAGGAACATGACGACGCTGGCGAGCGCGCCCGCGATCGAGGAGATCAGGATGTCGCGGTTGTAGACATGGCTGAGCTCATGGCCGATGACCCCGCGCAACTCGCGCTCGTCCAGCAGCCGCAGGATGCCGTCGGTGCAGCACACCGCCGCGTTACGGGGGTTGCGGCCGGTGGCGAAGGCGTTGGGGGCCTCGGTCGGGGAGATGTAGAGCCGGGGCATCGGCTGGCGCGCGGCCGTGGAGAGCTCGCGCACCATCCGGTACAGCCCCGGCGCCTCGAACTCGCTGACGGGGCGGGCGCGCATCGCGCGCAGGGCCAGCTTGTCACTGTTCCAGTAGGCGTACGCGTTGGTCCCGAGTGCGACGATCACCGCGATGATCAGTCCGGTACGGCCGAAGAGGCTGCCGATGACGATGATGAGCGCGGACAGACCACCGAGGAGTACGGCGGTCTTCAGCCCGTTGTGCCGGCGGTGCACGGTGTGCCCTCCCGATGTGCCGCAGGGGAACCCTTTGCCTGGTGTCTCCACCTTCCAGTGGACCCTCCTGAAAAAGTCAACGCCAGGCGAAGGGCACCAGTTCCCTTGTGCACATGGGCGCGGATCCGCGGGGCCCGCGGGGGTGCTTACGGCAGGGTGCTCGAGGCGAACCGGAGGACGAGTTGCGGGGCACCGGAGAGGGCGATGCCGACGACCGCGGCGAGGTCCGGGGCGCGCCGTAGGGCGGGCGGGGCGCGCGGCGGACCGGACGCGCGCCGCCCGCGGGTGAGGCGGCGCCGCCGCGGGCGGTTACGCGGTCGCGGTTACAGCAGGGTGCTCGAGGCGAACCGGAGAACGAGTTGCGGGGCGCCGGAGAGGGCGATGCCGACGACCGCGGTGAGGGCGATGGCGGCCGTAAGGGGGACGGCGCGGGGGCGGGTGACGGCCGCCCCGGTGGCGGGCGCGGGTTCCGTCCCGGCGGCGGGCGCGGGCTCCGGGGCGCGGAAGAGCACGGCCGTCCACTGGAGGTAGTAGTACAGCGCCACCACCACGTTCAGCGCCATCACCACCGCGAGCCAGCCCAGCCCCGCGTCCACCGCCGCCGAGAAGACGGTCACCTTGGCGAAGAGTCCGATGACGCCCGGGGGCAGCCCGGCCAGGCACAGCAGGAAGAAGCCCAGGGCCAGGGCGGCGGCCGGGCGGGCCGCGTACAGGCCGCGGTAGTCGGTGAGCCGGTTGGCCGGGCTCGTACGGGCCACCAGGGCGGCCACCGCGAAGGCGCCGAGGTTCACGACCGCGTACATCAGGGCGTACGCGACGGTGGAGCCGACGGCGCGCGAGGCGTCCCGGCCGGAGTCGGCGTAGCCGGCCGCGGCGATGGGGACCAGCAGATAGCCCGCCTGGGCGACGGAGGACCAGGCGAGCAGCCGTACGGCGCTGAAGGAGCGCTCCGGGCGCTGGCGCAGCGCCGCCGCGTTCCCCGCGGTCATGGTGAGGGCGGCCAGGACGGCGACGGCCGGGCCCCACACCTCGGCGTAGGAGGGGAAGGCGAGGACGGTCACCAGGATGAGCCCGGAGAACCCGACCGCCTTACCGACGACGGACAGATACGCCGCGACGGGCACCGGCGCGCCGACGTAGGTGTCGGGCACCCAGAAGTGGAAGGGCACGGCGGCGGTCTTGAACGCGAAGCCCACCAGGGTGAGCACGACGCCCGCCTGGGCGAGCGTATCCAGCCGCGGGTCGACATGGGTGAGGGCGTCGGCGATCCGGGACAGGTGGAGGCTGCCGGTCGCGGCGTAGACGAAGCTGACGCCGAGCAGCATCACGGCCGTCGCGGTGACCGAGGAGAGGAAGAACTTCAGCGCGGCCTCGGAGGAGAGGCGGTCGCCGCGGCGGAGGCCCACGAGGGCGAAGGCCGGGAGCGAGGCCACCTCGAGGGCGATGACCAGGGTGGCCAGATCGCGGGAGGCGGGCAGCAGGGCGGCCCCGGAGGCGGAGGACAGCAGCAGGAACCAGAACTCGCCCGCGGGGAGTTTGAGATCGTCGAGGGCGCTGAAGGACAGCAGCGCGGTGAGCAGCGCCCCGCCGAGCACCAGGAACTGGATGACGAGCGCGAAGGTGTCGGCCGTGTAGCTGCACGCGTGGGCGCCGGTGGTCAGGCAGAAGGTGGAGCGGTCGCCGTCCAGCAGCGGCAGCAGGGCGAGCGCGGCCAGGGCCAGTCCCGCTATCGCTCCCCAGCCCAGCAGGTGCTTCCTGCGCTCGGGCAGGAAGAGGTCCGCGACGAGGACGGCGAGGCCGGCCAGGGCCGCGATGGTGGGCGGTGCGACCGCGAGCCAGTCGACGGACTGGACGAGGCTCGTGGCGAGGCTCGAGGCGTTCGGAGTCATCGGGTGCCTCCCGCGAGGAGCTGCTGCACGGCCGGGTCGGTGAGGCCGAGGAGGGCCGCGGGCCACAGTCCGGCGAGGACGGTGAGGGCCACCAGCGGGCTCCACGCGGCGAATTCATGGCCGTGGACGTCGGCCAGGGCGGGCCGGTCGGCCTCGCTCCCGGTGCCGGGCTCGATCGGATGGTCGCCCATGCAGACGCGCCGTACGACGATGAGCATGTAGGCGGCGGTGAGCAGGGTGCCGAAGGCGGCGAGCGCCATATAGGTGAGATACGCGGGGCGGCTGAGCCCGTCGGCGGGGTCGAAGGCGCCGAACATGGCGAGCATCTCGCCCCAGAACCCGGCGAGTCCGGGCAGCCCCAGGGAGGCCACGGCGCCGAAGGCGAGCAGCCCGCCGAGGCGCGGCGCCCTGCCGTAGAGGGCGGCGCCGCTGGTGCCCGCGAGCTGGTCGAGGTCGGTGGTGCCGGAGCGGTCCTTGAGCGCGCCGACGAGGAAGAAGAGCAGTCCGGTGATCAGGCCGTGGGCGATGTTGGCGAAGAGCGCGCCGTTCACCCCGGTGGGGGTGAGGGTCGCGATGCCGAGCAGCACGAAGCCCATATGGCCGACGGAGGAGTAGGCGATCAGCCGCTTGAGGTCGCCCTTGGCGCCGGTGCGGGCTAGGGCGAGGCAGGCGAGGGATCCGTAGATGATGCCGACCACGGCGAACGCGGCGAGGTAGGGCCCGTAGGTGTGGGCCGCGTCGGGGGTCATCGGCAGCACGATGCGGACGAGGCCGTACGTGCCCATCTTGAGCAGCACGCCCGCCAGCAGCACCGAGCCGACCGTGGGTGCGGCGGTGTGGGCGTCGGGCAGCCAGCTGTGCAGCGGCCACATCGGGGCCTTGACGGCGAGTCCGACGATGATGGCGAGGGCCGCGATGAGCTGGGTGGTGTGGCTGAGCCCGGAGCCGTTGTCGGTGGCGAGTGCCACCATGTCGAAGGTGCCGCCCTTGAGCCCGACGAGGAGGAGGCCGAGCAGCATGACGACGGAGCCGAGCAGCGTGTAGAGGATGAACCGCCAGGCGGCGCGCTCGCGTTCGGCGCCTCCCCACCGGTTGATGAGGAAGTACATCGGGATGAGGACCATCTCGAACGCCAGGAAGAACAGCATCAGGTCCAGCACCGCGAAGCTGGCCAGGGTGCCGGACTCCAGGAGGAGCAGCAGCGCGACGAAGGCCTTGGGGGACGGCCCGGAGGGCCGGTTGAAGTAGGCGTAGAGCGCGCTGAGGAAGGTCAGCAGCGCGGTCAGCACGAGCAGCGGCAGCGAGACGCCGTCCACGCCGAGGTGGATGCGGATGTCCAGGGCGGGGATCCAGCCGATGTCGGTCTGGGCCTGCATCCTGGCCGGGTGGTCGTGGTCGAATCCGGCGGCCAGGGCGATGGCCGCGGCGAGCACCACACCGGTGACGGTCACGCCGTGGCGCATGACGGCCTGGTCGGGTCCGCGGCCGCGCAGCCCGGGCGGGGCCGGGAGCAGGGCGGCGACGGAGCCGAGCAGGGGGAGCACGACCAGGGCGGCGAGGAGGAGTTGCTGGACGGTGTGGTTCACGGGTCAGGCTCCCGCTGCGACGAGGACGGCGGCCACGGCCAGGACGAGGGAGCCCGCGAGCAGCGCGCCGAGGTAGGTCTGCACATTGCCGGTCTGGGCGCGGCGGACGGCCGCGCCGAGCAGGCGGGGCGCACCGCCCGCGCCGCGTACGTACGTCTCGACGACCTCGCGGTCGAGGAAGCGGACGAGCCGGGCGGCGGCCCGCACGGGCCGGACGAACAGGGCGCTGTAGACGGTGTCGAGGTGGAAGCCGACGGCCGCGTGGCGGTGCAGCGGGCCCAGGAGCAGCCGCCCGGGGTCGGCGGGGTCGCTGGCGCCCGCGATGGAGCCGTAGGCCGCCTCGTGGGTGGCGATGGCCTCGGCCTCGGAGACGGCGTCGGCGGCCTCGGGGTGGGCGGCCACCGCGCCGAGCGGGACCCGGCGGGCCCGCGCCGAGCTGTGCCGCCAGGCGCCGTACATCACGAGGGCGCCGCCGAGGGCCAGCCCGGTGCCGAGGACGGACGTGGTGAGGGTCGGGGTGAGGGACTCGCCGTCGAACCAGTCGGGCAGCGTGCCGTAGGCGAGGCCGAGGGCGGCCGTGGGGAGGAACAGCGCCCACAGGACGACGTTCATGGCCACCGGCTGCTTGCCGTGGTCCGGGGCGGGCTCGCCCTGCCCGCGGAAGGCGAGCAGCCACAGCCGGGCCGCGTATCCGGCGGTCAGGAGCGCGGTGAGCAGCCCGGCGAGGAGCACGGTCCAGCCGACGCCCTCCGGGACGCCGGAGGTGTGGCCGGTGGCGGCGTGCTCGGCCGCGCCGAGGACGGCCTCCTTGGAGAAGAAGCCCGCGAAGGGCGGGATGGCGGCGAGCGCGAGGAGCGCGACCGTCATCGTCCAGAAGGCGTCGGGGATGCGCTGGGCGAGGCCGCTCATCCGGGACATGGCGGCGAGGGAGTTGCTGCCGGCGGCGTGGATCACCACGCCCGCGCCGAGGAACAGCAGCGCCTTGAACGCGCCGTGGGTGATCAGGTGGAAGACGGCGGCGCCGCGGTCGTCGACGGCCAGGGCGCCCGTCATATAGCCGAGTTGACCGACGGTCGAGTAGGCGAGGACGCGTTTGATGTCGTCCTGGGCGAGCGCGGCGAGCGCCGAGCCGACCATCGTCACGGCCGCCATGACGGCCAGTACGGCGAGCGCGGCGCCCGAGGAGGCGAAGACGGGCAGCAGCCGGGCCACCACATAGACACCGGCGGCGACCATGGTGGCCGCGTGGATCAGCGCGGAGACCGGGGTGGGACCGGCCATCGCGTCCGGCAGCCAGGTGTGCAGCGGGAACTGCGCGGACTTGCCCGCGACCCCGGCGAGCAGCAGCAGCGCGATCAGGGTGGGGTGGTCCAGCGGCACCCCGGCGGTCTCGGAGGTCAGCCGGGTGTGGATCTCGCTGATGCGGAACGTGCCGGTGTCGCCCGCGAGCGCGAAGATGCCGATCAGGAACGGGACGTCGCCGAGCTTGGTGACCAGGAACGCCTTCAGGGACGCCGAGCGCGCGGCCGCGGTCTCCCAGTAGTGGCCCACCAGGAAGTACGAGCAGATGCCCATGATCTCCCAGCCGACGAGCAACACGATCAGGTCGTCGGAGTAGACGACGAGGAGCATCGCGGCGGTGAAGAGGGAGACGAGCGCGGCGTAGGAGGGGTAGCGGGGGTCGTCGCGCAGATAGCCGGTCGAGTAGATCTGCACACAGCAGGCGACGACGGCGACGAGGACCGCGACCAGGGCGGCGAAGCCGTCGATCTGGAGGGCCAGGTCGACGGGGACCGAGCCGGTGTCGGCGAGCCGGGTCGCGGCGGTGAGCGGGGCCGTGCCGCCACCCGCTCCCCCGCCCTGCCGCACGGCGACGAGCACGGCGAGCCCGGCCGCGGCGAGGGTCGGGAGCACCGCGAGGGGGCGGACGAAACCGGGGGCACGGCGGCCGAGCAGGAGCCCGGCGACGGCGCCGAGGAACGGCAGGAGGGGGACGAGAACGGCGGCGGTCGTGGTCGTCACGCGGTCTGCCTCCGGGCGCGTCGTGCCTGGTCGGCGTCGTTGTCAGTGGGGGCTGCCATGCTGTCGTCCATCGGGTCCTGGCCGGCCGACGGGGGGTCGGCCAGGTCCCGCAGCCGGTCGACGTCGGAGGTGCCGCGGTTGCGATACACGAGCAGGACGATGGCGAGGCCGATGCCGATCTCGGCGGCGGCGATGGCGATGGTGAAGAGGGTCAGCGCCTGGCCCGCGTGCAGGGTGTCGCGGAGCCAGACGTCGAAGGCGACGAGGTTGAGGTTGACGGCGTTGAGCATCAGCTCGACCGACATCAGCACCAGGATCGCGTTGCGGCGGGCGAGGACGCCGTACAGACCGGTGCAGAAGAGGAGGACGGCGAGCACGGCGGGGTAGGCGAGGTGCATCAGCGCTTCTCCTTGCCGTGGCCGGCGCGTGGGCCACTGTCGTGGCCGACACCCGGGCCACTGTCGGCGCCGCTCTTGTCGGCGCCGCTCTTGCGGGAGAGGACGATCGCGCCCACGAGGGCGGCGAGGAGCAGCACGGACAGCGCCTCGAACGGCAGCACCCAGTGGCGGAAAAGGCTCTCACCGGAGACGGCGGTGGAGCCCTGTACGCCCTTGTCCAGCTCGATCCAGGTGGTCCGGAAGGCGTCCACGACCACCCACACCAGGGCGCCCGCGGCGGCCACGGCCACGGCGAGCGCGGCGGGGCGGTTGCCCGAATCGGCGTCCGGGGAGCGGCCGATGGGCGCCTTGGTGAGCATCAGCCCGAAGAGGAGGAGGACGACGACGGACCCGACGTAGATCAGCACCTGGACCCAGGCGATGAACTCCGCCGTGAGCAGGAGGTACTCCACGGCGAGGCCGCCGAGCGCCACCACCAGCCACAGGGCGGCGTGCACCAGCTGTTTGGTGGTGACGGTGACGACGGCCGCGCCGAAGGTCGCGATGCCCACCAGCAGGAAGGCGATCTCGACTCCGGTCGGCGACAGGAACCCGTGGCCGGTGGCGGCCAAGTGGACCGCAGGGCTCACGAGGCGGCTCCGTTCCCGTTCTCGGTTCCGTTCCCGTTGCCGTTCCGGTCGGTCCGGTCGGTCCGGTCGGTCCCGCCGGATCCGCGCTCGGCCTCGGCCTGCGCGGCCTCGGCGGCGGCGAGCTTGTCGGCGGCCTTACGGGCGGCGGCGATCTCCTTGGGCTCCTCCGCGCGCGGGTCGAGCGCGGGCGGCGCGGGCACCGTCCACATCCACTCGCGGAGCTTGTCCCGCTCATGGGTGAGATC
Organism: Streptomyces sp. 5-10; assembly: GCF_014712245.1. Lineage (NCBI taxonomy): Bacteria > Bacillati > Actinomycetota > Actinomycetes > Kitasatosporales > Streptomycetaceae > Streptomyces > Streptomyces sp. 5-10. Next base: position 2,044 of record NZ_JACVYG010000044.1, on the reverse strand, counting down.
GCGGATGTCCTCCTCCGCGTACTCGAACTCCGGCGACCAGAAGAGCGCGTCGAAAGGACACACCTCGATGCAGATACCGCAGTACATGCACAGCGCGAAGTCGATCGCGAACCGGTCCAGCACATTGCGGCTGCGCTCGCGCCCGCCCGGGGCGGCCGGGGGGACGGTCTCCTTGTGCGAGTCGATGTAGATGCACCAGTCCGGGCATTCGCGGGCGCACAGCATGCAGACCGTGCAGTTCTCCTCGAACAGCCCGATCACCCCGCGGGTGCGGGGCGGCAGCTCGGGCTGCGCGTCCGGATACCGCGCGGTGTGCGACTTCCGGGTCATCGTGCGGAGGGTGACGGCCAGGCCCTTGGCCAGACCGGATCCGGGGATGCCCATCAGGAGATCACCACCTTGACGACGCCGGTGAGGGCGATCTGGGCCAGTGAGAGCGGAATGAGGCAGGTCCAGGCGAACCGCTGGAGCTGGTCCTCGCGCAGCCGGGGATAGCTGACCCGCAGCCAGATCACGATGAAGGCGAGGACGGCCGTCTTCAGCAGGGTCCACAGCCAGCCGAGGCCGTCGGCGGACGGCCCGTGCCAGCCGCCGAGGAAGAGGACGGTGGTCAGCCCGCACAGGACGACGATGCCCGCGTACTCGGCGAGCAGGAAGAGCGCGAACCGCAGGCCCGTGTACTCGGTGTACGCACCGAAGATGATCTCGGAGTCGGCGATCGGCGCGTCGAACGGCGGGCGCTGCAGCTCGGCGAGACCGGCGGTGAAGAACACCACCCCGCCGACGATCTGCCACGGCACCCACCACCACTCGAACGCGTCGAGGATGCCGGGCAGCGAGACCGTGCCCGCCGCCATCGCCACGGAGGCGGCGGCGAGCAGCATCGGCAGCTCGTACGCCATGAGCTGGGCGGCCGTGCGCAGGCCGCCGAGGAGGGAGAACTTGTTCGCCGAGGCCCAGCCCGCCATCAGCGAACCGAGCACTCCGACGCCCAGCATGGCGAGCACGAAGAAGATGCCCGCGTCCAGGACCTGGCCGACCGCGCCCTCGGCGGGGCCGATCGGGATCGCGACGAGGACGAGGAGGTACGGCAGCAGCGCGACGGCGGGCGCGAGCTGGAAGATCCGCCGGTCGGCCCCGGCCGGTACGACGTCTTCCTTCTGCGCGAACTTCACGCCGTCCGCGACCAGCTGGGCCCATCCGTGGAAGCCGCCCGCGTACATCGGCCCGAGGCGGCCCTGCATATGGGCCATGACCTTGTGCTCGGTCTGCCCCACGACCAGGGGCAGCACGAGGAAGGCGAGCAGGAGGGCGAGCAGTCGCAGCGCGACGTCGAGGACGTCGTTCACGCGGCGCCTCCTGGCTGGTCGTCGGTGTCGTGGTCGGGGGTGGCCTCCGGGGTGTCCGGTGTGTCCGGTGTGTCCGGTGCGTCGGGTACGGCGTCCGGGGTGCCGGGTGCGGCGTCCGGGGTGCCCGAGGTGCCGAGGGTGTCGGGCGCGGCGTCCGAGGCGCCGGGTGCGTCCGGGGTACCGGGTGCGGCGTCGGGTTTCGCGCCGGGTCCGTCTCCGGTCGCCTCGGTCTGCGCTTCCGATTCCGGTGCCTGCGGCTCACGCGGGGACTCGGCGTCCTCGTCCCGCGCGGGGCGCGCGTGGTGCCACGGGGCGTCGGACGAGCGGCGCTGCGGCGCGGGGCGCCGCGGGCGAGCCGGGGCTTGGGGCGCCGACGGCTCGTCGGCCGCGCCCCGCCCACCGGCGGCCGCGTCCGTGGTCGAGGCTTCGGCCGCGGCCTCCGCTCCCGCCGGGCGAGGGCTCGCCGAGCCCTCGCCCGCAGTACGGGAGCGCCGGGCCGGGCGCTCGGCCGCCGGGGCGGTGGCCTCCCCCACCGTCTCCGCCGGATCCGCCGCGCGCTGACTCGCCGAGCCCTGGCTCGCACTGCGGGAGCGCCGTGCCGGACGCTCAGCCGCCGGGGGCTGCCCTTCCGCCGTCTCCGCGCCCGCCGGGCGCTGGCTCGCCGAGCCCGCCGTCGCGCTGCGGGTGCGGCGGGC
>NZ_JACVYG010000043.1:0-96006 GCF_014712245.1 Streptomyces sp. 5-10 | reverse complement strand
GCATGCCGAAATCCATCCCGATGAGGGGCCGCGCAGTAGTGGTTTGCCGCCGGTGCGGCTCGAGTGCTGACCGGAGAACCTTACGGCTCCGTGGCAGCTCGGAGTACATTACGGATCGCCCGGACCCGTGTCAACCTCGCTTGGGCCGAATGCCTCAGCCGAGGCCGCTCAGCCGCCCCTCGGCGTCGGGCTGGGCCTCCTCCACCCGGCGCAGCACACGGGTGAGCATCTCACCGAGGGCTCCGCGCTCCTCGCTGGAGAGGTCCTGGAGAAGGTCCGCTTCGAAGACCGTGGCCTGGCGCATCGCCTCGACCCACTTCTCCCGGCCGTCGGGGGTCAGCTCGACGATGACGCGGACGCGGTTGTCCGCATCACGCTCACGGGTGACCAGACCCTCGTTCACCATGCGGTCGATGCGGTGGGTCATGGCGGCGGGGGTGAGGCCCAGCCGCTTGGCCAGGTCGCCGGGGCCCAGGCGGTAGGGAGCCCCGGACAGGACGAGCACCTTGAGGACCTCCCACTCGGAGTTGCTGATCCCCAACGTGGCCGACTGACGGCCGTATGCGACGTTCATTCGCCGGGTGAGCCGGCTGAGCGCGCTGACGACCTGCTCCACCTGAGGGTCCAGGTCCTGGAACTCGCGCTGATAGGCCGCGATCTGCTCTTCGAGGCTCAGTAGGTCGTCCGGGTCGGGGGTCTCCGCCATGTGAAGAGCATGACACGAAACTCATTGGCGCCGAAGTCCTTTGCTCTGTACTCTTAAGTATCGAAGTTTAGCTTCAAAGTCTTCAGACGTCGATCCTCCGGGCTGACCCCCAGGTCAGGCCGGTTTCCTTTGCCCCTCCTCGACCTAGGTAGGTGAGTGTGACCACCGCGATGGGCGCAGCGCTGCGCCGTATCCAGCTGGGCAACGCGCTGAGCGCGTTCGGCAACGGCTTCACGGTCCCGTTCCTCTTCGTCTATGTGGCGCAGGTGCGGGACCTCGGTGCGAATACGGCGGGCATGGTGCTCGCGACGTTCGCCGTGGCCGCGCTCGCCGTGCTGCCCTTCATCGGTCGGGTGATCGACCGGCGAGGGCCGCAGTCCGTTGCCGTCGCGGGCGCGGTCGCCGCCGCTGTCGGATCGATGGGGCTCGGCCTGGCGGCGAGCGAGCCGCTGGTCATCGCCGCGGCCGGAGTGCTGGGCGCGGGCATCGCGGCCATACAGCCGGCGCTGGCCACGTTGATCGTCTGGTGCTCGACGCCGACGACCCGGTCGCGGGCCTTCGCCACCCAGTTCTTCCTCGGCAATCTGGGCCTCGGCGTCGGCGGGCTGCTCGGTGGCCTGCTGGTGGACACCTCCGCCGCCTCCAGCTTTGTGCGGCTCTTCGCGATCGACGCGGTGATGTTCCTGGTGCTCGGCGCCGCGGTGGCGACCGTAAGGCTGGAGCGGACGCCGGTGTTCGGCGACCCGGTGCCGACCGCCGATGAGCGGCTCGGCGGCTCCGGCGGCTGGCGTGCCCTGCTCGGCCACCGCGCCATGGTGCAGCTGTGTGTGCTGGGCTTCGTCATGTTCTTCGCCTGCTACGGCCAGTTCGAGTCCGGACTGTCGGCGTTCGCGGTGGATGTCGCCCGGATATCGCCGTCGATGCTGGGCATCGCCCTGGCCGCGAACACGGCGGCGATCGTGCTGGCGCAGTTCGTGGTGCTCAGGCTGGTCGAGCGGCGGCGGCGCAGCCGGGTGATGGCGCTGGTCGGGCTGGTCTGGACGGTGGCGTGGTGCGCCGCCGGGAGCGCCGGGCTGATACCCGGGAGCCAGGCCGTCGGCGTCACCGCGATCATCTCGGCGTACGCGCTCTTCGGGCTCGGTGAGGCCATGCTGTCGCCGACCGTCGCGCCGCTGGTCGCCGATCTGGCGCCGCCGTCGGCACTCGGTCAGTACAACTCGGCGTTTGCGCTGGTCAAGCAGCTGGCCCTGGCGGTGGGCCCGGCGGTCGGCGGGCTGATGGCGGGTGCCGGGCTGTACGGGGCGTACATCGTGACGCTGATCGTCTGCTCGCTCGGCATCACCGCGCTCGCGCTGATGCTCGGCGGGCGGCTCACGGCCGAGCAGGACAATCCGCTGCGGGCGGTCGCCGGGGCCGCGGTGCCCGCGCCGCGGGCGGCCTCGTCGGACGAGGTGACCACCGCGGCCTGAGCCGCCCGTCCACTCCGCCATCGCCCTGGCGCGGCGGAGGAGCCAGTCGGCTCCCCCGCGCCAGGGCGATCTGTCGGTCGGAGGCGGTCGTGTCCCTGCTCGGGCCCGTGCTCCCGGGCCCCTGGAGCTAGCCCGCGGGCAGGGCGAACTCGCACCACACCGCCTTGCCGCCGCCCGGTGTGCGGCGTGAGCCCCAGGACGAGGCGATGGTCGCGACGATCGAGATGCCGCGTCCGGCCTCGTCCACCGGTTCGGCCCGGCGGCGGCGCGGCAGATGGTCATCGCCGTCCGTCACCTCGATGATCAGGCGGCGGTCGGTGCGGCGCAGCCGCAGCCGCATGGGCGGTGTGCCGTGCTGGAGGGAGTTGGCGACGAGCTCGCTGGCGGCGAGCACGCCCAGATCGCGCAGCTCCATGGGGAAGCGCCAGCTGGCGAGAACCCCGGAGGCGAAGGCCCGGGCGCGCGGTGCGGCTTCCACGCCGCCGAGGAGCTCCAGCGCGGCGTTGTGGAAGAGCTCCGCGTCATGCCCCGTACGGGCGGGGTGCTGGAGGACCAGCACCGCCACATCGTCGTCGTGCTCCGCGGTGATGCCCAGGGCCCTGATGAGGCGGTCGCACATCACCTGGGGCGAGCCGGTCGCGCCCGCGAAGACGCGCTCGAGCGCGGCCACTCCGTCGTAGATGTCCTTGTCCCGCCGCTCCACCAGGCCGTCGGTGTAGAGAACCGCGCTGGCCCCGGGGCCGAGCGGGACCGAGCCGGTGGTGTGCAGCCAGCCGCCGGTGCCGAGGGGCGGTCCGGTGGGCTCGGAGGCGCGGCGCACGGTGCCGTCCGGGTCGCGGACCAGGATCGGCAGATGGCCCGCGGAGGCGTAGACGAGGCGGTTCTCGTTGGGGTCGTGGACGGCGTAGACGCACGTGGCGATCTGGTGGGGGTCGATCTCGGCGGCCAGGCCGTCGAGGAGCTGCAGGACCTCGTGCGGCGGGAGATCGAGCCGGGCGTAGGCGCGGACGGCGGTGCGCAGCTGGCCCATGACGGCGGCCGCCCGCACGCCCCGGCCCATCACGTCGCCGATGACGAGGGCGGTGCGGCCGGCGCCCAGGGTGATGACGTCGTACCAGTCGCCGCCCACCGCCGCGTCGGTGCCGCCGGGCTGGTAGGTGGCGGCCACCCGCAGATCGTCGGGCTGCTCCAGCCCCTGCGGGAGGAGGCTGCGCTGGAGGGTGACGGCGGCCTCGCGCTGGAGGCGCTCGCTGGCGCGCAGCCGCTCCGCGGATTCGACCTGGTCGGTGACGTCGGCGCCGAAGACGAGCACGCCGCGGACCGGTTCGGTGGCCGTGCCGGTGTCAGTGGCGACGGTCTCGGTGGCGACCGCCTCCGGCACGGCGACGGCCTTACGGACGGCGGCTTCCCGGATCGAACCGTCCATCGACGATCCGTCCACGGGCGATCGGTCCACCGGCGTTCCGTCCACCGGTTTTCCGTCCACGGCCCCCTCCCCCGCCCGCTCGTCCGCCGACTGCGCGGGGGCGACGACCTTCGGCGCGGCCATCTCGATCGGGGAGCAGGTGAAGGTGTAGTAGCCGTGGCGGGACCGGCCGGGGCCGGGGACCGCGTCCTCCTGCCGCGGCCCGGGTGTGGTCGCAGGGCCGCCCACGGGCACCTGCCGGGACTTGACCGTACGGGGCTTGCCGCTGCGCAGGACCTGGTCCATGAGCGGCAGCAGCCCGAGCTCCCTCAGCTCGGGCAGGCCCTGGCCGGCGGGTGTGCCGGGGGTTCGGGAGCCGAAGAGCTCGACATAGGTGTCGTTGAGGTAGGCGATGCGGTGCTCGGGGCCGTAGACCACCGCGACCAGCGCCGGCACCTTGCCGAGGAGGTCATGGGCGGACAGCCCGTCGAGGGTCGGGACGGCGGCGGGCGGCGCGGCGTCGGAAGGAGCGGCGGCGGGCGGCTCGCCGCGCCCAGAGGGGTCGGCGCTCTCGCCCCGGGCCGCCGGGACGGAGCCGCCGCCCGCGGCGGCCGCGGGCTTCGGCCGCCGCGCACCGCGGTCTGCCCGGGCGGCGATGCGTCGCTGGGTTCGGGGGAGCCGGGCGCTCCAGCGCGTGAAGTTCACTGCGGATTACCTCGTGGGGTGGTGGCTGAGCGGCGCGCCGGCGCGGGATCGGGGAGATGGGTGCGGGTACGGGGGACGGCCCCCAGGGGAATGCAGCAAACTTCCGAATCCTCGCGATTGTCACTCTTTGCAGATACGAGCCCACCCATGGTCACACGACCAGTGTGGCCGACCGGACTGACATCCGTCAGACGCCGATCGTGGGAGGGGAGTTCCCGGCTCCGCCCCGATCGGCTCAACTGGCCTCGGGATGGCGACCGGTGTCCGCGGCGAGTTTGAACTCGGCGCGCGGGTTCTCCAGCGACCCCAGCGAGACGATCTCCCGTTTGAACAGCCCCGACAGAATCCACTCGGCCAGCACGCGCGCCTTACGGTTGAACGTCGGCACCCGGCTGAGGTGGTAGACGCGGTGCATGAACCACGCGGGGTAGCCCTTCAACTTGCGCCCGTAGACGTGTGCGACGCCTCTGTGGAGCCCCAGGGAGGCCACGGAGCCCGCGTACTTGTGCGCGTAGTCCGTAAGGGGCTGATCCGCGATCGCGGCGGCCACGTTCTCGGCGAGGACCTTGGCCTGGCGCACGGCGTGCTGTGCGTTGGGGGCGCACTCCGCACCGGGCCGGTCGGCCGTCAGGTCGGGCACCGACGCGGCGTCCCCGGCCGACCAGGCGTGCTCCACGCCCTCGACCTGGAGCGCCGCGGTGCATTTGAGCCGGCCGCGCGCGTTCAGCGGCAGATCGGTGGAGGCGAGGATCGGGTGCGGTTTGACGCCCGCGGTCCACACGAGCGTGCGGGTGGGGAAGCGTGAGCCGTCACTCAGTACGGCGACCCGGTCGGCGCAGGAGTCCAGGCGGGTCTCCAGCCGCACGTCGATATTGCGGCCGCGCAGCTCCCGGACGGCGTACTTGCCCATCTCCTCGCCGACCTCCGGAAGGATCCGGTCGGTGGCCTCCACGAGGATCCACTTCAGGTCCTCGGGGGCGATGTTGTGGTAGTAGCGGACGGCGTACCGGGCCATGTCCTCCAGCTCGCCGAGCGCCTCGACGCCCGCGTATCCGCCGCCGACGAAGACGAAGGTCAGCGCCGCGTCGCGGACGTCCGGATCCCGGGTCGAGGAGGCGATGTCCAGCTGTTCGAGGACGTGGTTGCGCAGGCCGATGGCCTCCTCGACGGTCTTGAAACCGATGCCGAACTCGGCGAGACCGGGGACCGGGAGGGCGCGGGACACGGATCCGGGGGCCAGCACCAGCTCGTCGTAGTGGATGTCGACCGTGCCCGTGCCCTCTTCCTCCGTGGCGAGGGTTCTCACGGTCGCGGTCCGTTTGCCGTGGTGGATCGCGGTGGCCTCGCCGATGACGACCGTGCAGTCGGGCAGGACCCGCCGCAACGGCACCACCACATGGCGGGGCGAGATCGATCCGGCCGCCGCCTCGGGCAGGAACGGCTGGTAGGTCATATACGGCTCGGGGTCGACCACGATGACCTGCACGCCGCCGTGCCTCAGCTCCCGCTTCAGCTTTCGCTGGAGGCGCAGCGCGGCGTACATCCCGACGTAGCCACCACCGACAACGAGAATGCGCGCTGGTTCCTTCACCCTCCCATGAGGCACGCGCGACCGCGGTTTGTCCACAGGCCCGACGAATTGTGTGACCGGACGGCTCGCTCGGCCCCGAGCCGCGGAATCGGTTACACGTACGAAATGTCCGCAGGTCAGCCCGGGGATGGGCGGGAGCAAGCGGGCGGATGGTCGGAAAGAGGCGGTCTGCTGCTCTGATCGGGGGGCGTTCTGTCCCGAGCTACCCTCTTCTTTCTTGACCTGCGCTCAACTATGTTCGTACTTCGTCGGGGTTGTGACTGCCTCGACAGTCTGGGCGGGGAGTCTCCGGGGGGAGACATCATTACCGGGGGATCACTTATGCACCTTCAGGGTTCGTCATGGTCCGCAGCCGTCGCGTCGTCGGACGGAAACGGCGGACGGAACACACCGCTGCGCGTGGACGCGCAGCGCAATCTGGAGCATGTCCTGCGGGCCGCGCGCGAGGTCTTCGGTGAGCTGGGGTACGGGGCTCCGATGGAAGACGTGGCGCGCCGGGCGCGGGTCGGGGTGGGCACCGTCTATCGGCGGTTCCCCAGCAAGGACGTGCTGGTGCGCCGGATAGCCGAGGAGGAGACGGCAAGGCTGACCGATCAGGCGCGCGCGGCGCTGGGTCAGGAGAACGAGCCGTGGTCGGCGCTGGCCCGGTTCCTGCGCACCTCGGTGGCGTCCGGCGCGGGCCGGCTGCTGCCGCCGCAGGTGCTGCGGGTCGGGGTCGACGTGGAGACCGAGATTCGGCTGCCGCAGCAGCGGCAGGCGGCGTTAGCCGCACCGGCTCAGCCGGAGCTCCGGCTGGTCGAGCGGCCGATAGCACCTGAGGACGAGCCGGACGACGCGGGCGCCGCGGCGCTGCTGGAGGTCGTCGGGCAACTGGTGGAGCGGGCACGGGCGGCGGGCGAGCTGCGCCCGGACGTCACGGTCGCCGATGTGCTGCTGGTGATCGCCACGGCGGCGCCCTCGCTGCCGGACGCGGCACAGCAGGCGGCGGCCTCGGCCCGGCTGCTGGACATCCTGCTGGACGGGCTGCGGTCGCGCCCCATGGGGTGATGCCGTCGGCCCCGGAGCGAGACATGTGCTCGTCTTCGCGCGTCGGTTTCAGGGGGTGAGCGGCGCGTCTCGCCTCCTCCGTATGAGTGACGACATGTGACGGTCGGCCGGGGCGTCGCACCTGCTCGCGCCCGCGTCAGCGGGCGGGCGGCAGTGCGGCGCCCCGGTCGGCGGTTGCGGGCCGGCCGGTCGACGGTTGCGGCCAGGTCGGCCTAGTCATTGGCGGCGTCATGAACAGCGGCATCAGCGTCAGTGGCATCGCCATCGGCATCAGTGGCAACGGCATCGGCGGCGTCGAGACAGCTCAGCGCCTCGTCGAGCAGGCAGAGGGCGTCCTCGGGGGTCAGGGCCGTGCTCTCGGTGCGCAGCTTCTCCACCGCGTCCCGGCCCAGCGCCTCGCTCGCGCGCGTCGCGGTCGCGCCGACGTCCCCGGCCACCAGCGGTGAGCGCGGCAGCCGACCGCGCCAGCCGTCGGCGGCGCCCAGCAGCAGCGTGGCGAGCCGCTCCTGACCGCATCCCGCCAGGAGCTCCGCCGCCGACTCCGCCTGATGGGCCAGCAGCAGCTCCATGGAGTTCACCGCGAGGCCCTCGCACAGGGTGTTCCGCAGCTTGCGCAGTCCGCCGACCAGATCGCCCTCCAGGCCGGTGATGCGGGCGTCCAGACCATTGGCCACGACCCAGAACTGCCGCGGCGAGGGGCCACGCAGCGCGAGCTGTCGCGCGGCGTCGCAATACGTCCTGGCCCGCGCCAGATCACCGCGTACCAGCTCGGCCTCGCTGCGCACGATGCGGTTGAAGGCCAGCACGTCCTGGGTGCCGCAGCGCTCCGCCTCCTCCTCTGAGCGCTCCACCAGCCTCAGGGCGCCCTCCACGTCCCGCTCGTGGACGGCGAGATCGGCGAGACGGGTGTAGAGGAACGGCACCTCGGTGTGGGCGCCGAGCTCCTGCGCGAGCCGCGTCGCCCTCTCATAGGCGGCCCTCGCCTCCCCGAACCGGCCGCGATGGGTGGCGATCTCGCCGCGCGCGCCCTCCACCTGGGCGAGCATCCAGCGGTCGCCGACGCGGGCGGCCAGCGCGCGCAGCTCGGCCAGGTCGTCGCCGGCGCTCTCGACGCCGCCCGGCATGTCGATGGCGAGGTGGGTGCGGTACATCAGCGCGACGCCGAGCGCCCAGTCGTCGCCGTGGGTCCGGCAGTGGGCCACGGTCTGGTCCATGAGCGGCAGAATCTCGCCGCTGAAGCCCTCGATGACGAAGGCCGTGAAGGGCCACAGCAGACCCGGGAAGCACGCGCTGCGGGGCCCTGGATGGCTCGCGTAGGCGTCGCGCATGCGTATCGCGGCGTGTCGGCTCTCGGGGTCGCTCAGATCCGGACCGGTGCCCTGCTCGGCGAGCAGGAAGAAGAGCAGCAGCCGCAGGTCCATGAACTGCCAGTACCGGGTGGCTTCCGCGTCGACGCCGTCCTCGCCGTCCGGAACCCGGGCCGGGATGGGCGGGAACTGGTCGAGGGGATGGCTGCCGCCCGGTGCCCGGCCCGCCTCGCCGTCCGTGCCGTCCGTGCCGTGGGTGCCGTGGGTGCCGTGGGTGCGGCTCTCCAGGGCCAGGGCACGGCCGACCCATGCGGCGCCCTCGTCCCGGTAGTTGCGCAGCCACCAGAACCATGCCAAGTCGCGGATGAGCGCGAAGACGGTGCCCTCGTCCGCGGTCGTCAGGGAGCGGTGCAGCGCTGCCCGGATGTTGTCGAGGTCGGTCTCGACGAGGTGCAGCCAGGGCAGTTGTCCGGCGGAGCGCAGACGGGGCTCGGCGGTGCGGAGGAAGTCCCGGAAGTGGGCGGTGTGACGGGACACGGCGGCCTTGTGGTCGGCACGGGCCGCGGCGTCCTCGGTGGCGCGCTCGCCGACGTACTCGTTGATGGTCTCCAGCATCCGGTAGCGGGGCTCGCCGCCCGCCGGGCCGGAGGGCTCCGCCGCCGCACCGTGCGACGGATGGTCGACGATCAGCAGCGACTTGTCGACCAGCGCCCCGAGCAGTTCCAGCACCTCGGCAGGCGCGATCCTGGCGTGGGGGTGCGCATGAGAGCGCGTGGGGGCGCGCGTCTCGGCGCACGCAACCGTGTCGCCCGGTGCCGGCGTGCCCGCCATCGCGTCCGTAAGGGCGCCACGGATCCCGACGCCGTTCTCGTTGACGCCATCGGCGTCCGCGCCGTCCCCGTCCGTGTGGTCCGCACCGTTCGTGCCGCCCGCGCCGCCCGCGCCGCCCGGGCCACCCGGGCCACCCGGGCCACCCGGGCCACCCGGGCCACCCGGGCCGTCCGTGCCGTCCGTGCCGTCCGTAAGGGTGCTCGCGCCGGGCGGGGCGTCCGCGCACACCGCCTCGGCCGCGGACAGGGTCCACCCGCCCGCGAAGACCGACGCACGGCGCAGCACGGTGCGCTCGCGCTCGTCGAGGAGGTCCCAGGACCACTCGACGACGGCCCGCAGGGTCTGCTGGCGGGGCAGCGCGGTTCTGCTGCCGCTGGTCAGCAGGCGGAAGCGGTCGTCCAGCCGGTCCGCGATCTGGCGCGGGGTCAGCAGCCGCAGCCGCGCCGCGGCCAGCTCGATCGCCAGCGGCAGACCGTCCAGGCGGCGGCAGATCTCCGCGACCGCGGCCGCCGTGTCCGGGTCCGCCGCCGGGTCGAAGCCGGGCCGTACAGTGGCGGCGCGCTCGGCGAACAGCTGGTGGGCGGGGGCGGGCGGCAGCGGTTCCACCGGCCTTACGGTCTCGCCGGGCACCCCCAGCGGCTCCCGGCTGGTGGCGAGCACGGTCACCCCCGGGCAGTGCGCGAGCAGGGTCTCGGTGAGCCTGGCCGCGGTGTCGATGACGTGCTCGCAGTTGTCGAGCAGGAGCAGCAGCCGGCGGTCGGCGCAGTACTCGACGAGCCGGCCGGTCGGATCCCCGCCGTCCGCGCCCGTGGTGCGGCTCTCGAGCCCGGAGGCGAGCAGCATGGTCTCGCGGCGGCCGACCGCGCTCAGGACGGCACCGGGGACGGCGGAGGGCTGGTCGAGCGGGGCGAGTTCGGCGATCCAGACGCCGTCCGGGTAGCCCTCCGTCACGGTCGCGGCGGCCTCCTCGGAGAGTCGGGTCTTACCGGAGCCGCCGGGGCCGGTGAGGGTGACCAGCCGGGCGCCCTCCAGGTCGCGGAGGATGTCGCCGATCTCTTTCTGGCGGCCGACGAAGCTGGTGAGGCGGGCTCTGAGGTTGCCGTGCGGCAGAGGCGGCACGGCGGTGCGCGATCCCGCCTCCCGGTCGTCTATCCGGCTTCCCGCCCCGCCGTCGGTTCCTCCGCCCCCGGACCGGCCGTCGAACGCGCCCCTGGCCGCGCCGCGGCCGTCGAACGCCGTACCGTCCGCCCGGGTTCCGCCCCCGCTCCCCTCATGGCCGTCAGCCCTCGGCGGAGCGGTCTGCGCGGTGTGCCCCCCGCCGCGCGCCGCGTCCGGCTCCTGGAGGGCCGGCTCCTGGAGGGCCGGCTCGGCGTCCGTCGTCAGCAGCCGTCTGTGGAGCTCCTTGAGCTCCGCTCCCGGGTCGGTGCCGAGGCGGTCGGCGAGGATCCGGCGGACGTCCTCGTAGGCGGCGAGCGCGTCGGCGGAGTGACCGGCCGCCCGCAGCGCGCGGATCAGCTGGGCGTGGAACGTTTCGTCGAGCGGATGGTCCGCGACGAGCTCGCGCAGCTCCGGTATGACGTCCGTAGGGCGGTCGAGCGCGAGGTCGGCGTCGATCCGGCGGTGCAGCGCGGTCAACCGGAGCGCCTCGGGACGGGCGGCGGCCGCCTCCCGGTCCGGCAGGTCGGCGAGGGCCGGGCCGCGCCACAGGGCGAGCGCCTTACGGAGGGTGGCGGCGGCCGTCTCGAGGTCGTCGGCGTCCAGGGCGCGTATGCCCTCGTGCGTCAGCCGCTCGAAGCGCAGCAGGTCGACGTCGTCGTGAGGTGCGGCGGTCGCGAGGCGGTAGCCGCCGGGCGAGGAGACGACGGCGTCCCTGCCGATGGCGCGGCGCAACCGGCCGACGAGCGCCTGGAGCGCGGCGGGCGCGTCATGCGGAGGGTCGTCGGCCCACACCTCGTCGATCAGGACGTCGACGGAGGCCGGGGCGGTGCGTGCGGCCCTTACGGCGAGCGCGGCGAGCAGCGCGCGGATCCGGGGGCCGCCGAGGGGGAGCGGGTCGCCGTGGTCGTCGCGCGCTTCGGTGGTGCCGAGGATCAGATACCGCACGGGGGCCATTCTCCTAGGTTGCGGACTGCCGCTGGGGAGATGGTGCGGAGCGGCGGCGGAGGGGTCCATTCGTTTTCGTCCGCCGTAAGGACGGAAGGCCTCTCGTCCGCCGTAAGGACGAAGGCTTCTCGCTCCCCGTAAGGACGTCGGCTTCTCGCTCCCCGTAGGACCCGAGTTCCGGTGCGCGGCAAGCACCCCGGCTCTCTGGGCGCCAGGGGCCATGCCCCGTAGGACTCCCCGGGGCGGGATGTCACGAGGCGGCCTCGTGCCGCCTCGGTGCGGAAGCCGTCACAGGCTCGGCCGCGGCACCACTCCGCCCGCCACCGCCCGCTGGCGTGGCGCCGCCGTGCCCGTCCAGCAGGTGCCGCGGCGGGCCAGCAGGCGCCGCAGCCAGACCTCGGTGGAGACGAGTTCGGCCAGGCCGTCCAGGGGCAGCCGCTCCCCCTGTGCGGCGGCGCGCAGCGCCTTACGGACGACACGGGCCTCGATCAGGCCCGCGTCGGCCAGCAGCGGCGCGTCGAAGAGGGTCATCAGTTCGCCCGTCCAGGTGCGCATGCCGGTCCGTACGGCGGCGGTGTGGGCGGCGTGGGAGGTGGCTCCCCAGCCGGCGGGGAGCTCCCGGACGCCCGCTCCGGCGAGGACCGACCGCAGCACCGCGGCGCGCGCCCCCGGTTGCACCCGAAGCGCTTCGGGGAGCGCGCGGCAGGCCCGTACGACCTGGTTGTCGAGGAAGGGCGCGTGCAGGCGCTGGCTGCGGATCTCGGCGGCCTGCTCGAAGACGCGGTGGTCCGCCGCGTAGCGGGCGAGTGCGGCGTCGGCGCGGCGCTCCCCGGGGCGGCGCAGCAGTACGGGGCGCACGGCCGCGTCCTCCAGCCGGACGGACACCTCGGCGAGCGTCTCACCGGTGAGCCAGCGGGCGGCGGGCCCGGGGCGGCACCACGTCAGGGCGGCGAGGGAGGCGGATACGGCGCCGGGGCCGTGCAGCGCCTGCTCGTCGGCGAAGTGGCGGTCCATAAGGCGCGCGGCGGCCTCCTGGACGCCTTCGCGGTAGGAGGTGCGGGCCAGCCGTCGCGCGGCCCGGTAGACCGTGAACGGCACGAAGAAGGACTGCGCGGAGGGACCGTCGGCCTTGGCGAGCGCCGTGGCGGGGCGCAGCAGATGGCGTCTGCGGCGGTCCAGCAGCAGATCCGCGAGGCGCGCGGGGTGGGCGTCGAGCACCTGGCGGGCGCCGTGCCCGATGAAGTGGTCGGCGCTGCCCGCGGCGAGCCGGCGCCGGTGGCGTTCAGCGATGACGAGGGAGGGGCCGGGCTCGTCGGTAAGGGCGCCGGTGTCGAGACCCGCGTACGGCAGGGCCTCCTCGCCCGCGGCGACGACCACATGGTGCAGCCGCGGATTGGCGGCGATGGCTCCGGCCCGCTCGAGTTCGGCCTCGCGGGTGCGGGCGCCGCCCGCCGTGGCGAGGTCGTTGAAGGTGACGGCCAGGAGCCGCTCGCCCGCCTCGGTGCCGTGCCCGAAGAGGGTGCCGGGCATTCCGGGGAGACCGGCGGCGAGCAGGGCGAGCGTGGCGGAGGCGCTGCCTCCGGACAGATCGGCGCCGATGCCGGGGGCCGGGGCGCCGCGGGCGGCCCGCCGCTCGGCGGGGCCCATGCCGGGCACCGGGCCGGGGTCGAGGTCATCGGTCTCGGGGGCGTGGCGCGGGGCGGTGAGCCGGGCCCTTACGGCCTCCACGAGGGCGTCCCGGACGGCGTCCACGGCCTTGTCCTGGTCGAGCGGGGGCGCGGCGACGGCAAGGGACGCGGTGGGCTCGTAGCCGGTGATGTCGCGGGCGCCGTCGCGCAGGATCAGCGCATGGCCCGGGGGGACGCGCCTGACGCCCATATAGGGCGTGCCGTCGCCCATGGCCTCCGGGGAGTCGGGGCAGGCGAGCAGCGCGCCGAGGTGACCGACGTCGAGCTGCGCCTCGATGAGGTCGGCGAGCGGGAGCGCGGCCGTGGCGTAGGCGGTGCCGCCGGCCCAGTCGGTGTGGAAGACGGGCCGGGCGCCCGCGAGGTCGCCGACGATGGTGACGCGGCGGCCGACCTGGGCGACGGCGGTGTAGCTGCCGGGCCAGGCGGTCAGATGGCGCAGGGCGCCGCCGCGGGCGGCGAACAGGCCCACCCGCAGCTCCTCGTCGGAGGCACCGCAGCAACCGAAGACGGCGAGGCGGGTGAAGGGGTCGGTCTGGACGACGCGTACCTCATCGGGGCGCCAGTCGCCGACCGCCCACAGCGGATCGGGGTCGGACCACAGGAGTTGGGCGCCGACCGGCTGGATCGCACGGCTCTCCGAGGAGACCGGGCCGGATGCGGTACTGCTCCACCCCACCAACCACCGCATCGCCGCCTCCACAGGCTGTGGGCATCCAGGGCAACCAAGAAGTAGGTGCCATCATGCACAGCATGTTGACGGTTTCGGCATCGAACCGGACAACAACATGGATCTCCTGGATGTCCTGTGACCACAGATGACCGCAGGAATCGCAGAGTTGATCCCAAGGGGTGGCGCCTCTCATGAAGGCATCCGTAAGGAGCCCACCAAGGGAACCACCGCCGGTAGCGACCCACCGTTCCGCCGTGGCCCATGCTGCCACGATTGGGGCGCGCAAGAGCGCAAGGGCATCGATGAGTGTGCGGAACGGCGCACAAGAGGCGCACGAAGGGGCGCGCGGAAAGGGCGCCGACCGAGCGCCAACCCGCAGACCGTACGGGGGCCTTACCGCTCCGTGCCGCACAGGGGTCTTATCGCTCCGCGCCGCGACGGCCACCGCGTGCCCGGCGGCGTCCGCGGCATGTGCTAGGCGCCCCACCGCTCCGAACCGCTCCGAGGGAGAACTGGGTGGAATCTGCGCCGATTCCGGGCGCGAGCCATCCGCGCGATCCATGCGGAAGAGGGCTTCCCGCGTCGGGCCTCCCCCTCCCCGGCCCGACGCGGGAGCCCGGCCGTGAGGGGCGATATTCAGCCAAATTGCCGTGGCGCTCTCGTTGGTCTTGCGGACGACCTGTAAGGACTCAACTTCCGCCTCTCGCGCCTCTGACACGACAGTCCGGGAGGCGGCATTCGCCTCCCGGACCGTTCCGCCGCCCGCGGGGAATGAGGCGGCGGCGTCCCCCAGCCCACTGGATCCAGTACAGCGGGCCGACCCACGCAGGACCTATCGAAACGTCCCCGTCGCGACGGAGACAGAGCGCACACACGGGCGCACAGCCACACACACCGGGAGCACACGTCACGCCCCGCACGCCCGTTCGTACAAGAATCTCGCCATCCGGGACACCACCTCTTAACGGTCGGGATGCGGCGAACTACGCTGGGTTTACGAATGCCCCGCGCTTATGCCGGGGCGGCCGTCGGTGCTGTCGAGGGGTGCGCATGTCCAGGGAGCCACGCGGGCCGAACGAAAAGCTCGGCACCGTTCTCGCCCTCGCTGGGATCAGCAATGCCGGGCTCGCGCGCAGAGTCAACGACCTCGGCGCCCAGCGTGGCCTGACGCTTCGCTACGACAAGACATCCGTCGCGCGCTGGGTGTCCAAGGGCATGGTGCCCCAAGGCGCCGCCCCACACCTCATTGCGGCTGCGATCGGGAGCAAACTCGGCCGCCCCGTCCCCCTGCACGAAATCGGCCTGGCCGATGCCGATCCGGCCCCCGAGGTCGGACTTGCCTTCCCGCGCGACATCGGCCAGGCCGTCCGCTCCGCCACCGAGCTCTACCGGCTGGATCTCGCGGGTCGGCGCGGCGGCGTCGGCATCTGGCAGAGCCTGGCCGGATCTTTCTCAGTAAGCGCGTACGCCACCCCGGCCTCGCGCTGGCTCATATCCCCCGCCGACAGTTCGGTGGCCCGCGAGCCCAAGGACGCCGAGGACGGCACCACCGCCGCGAGCACCACGGGCGCGGCGGCGCCGGACGCCATACCGCCACAGCGCGTCGGCCACAGTGACGTCACCAAGCTGCGCGAGGCCGCCGAGGACGCACGCCGCTGGGACTCCAAGTACGGCGGCGGCGACTGGCGTTCGTCCATGGTTCCCGAATGCCTCCGGGTGGACGCGGCACCCCTGCTGCTCGGCTCGTACAGCGACGAGGTCGGCCGCTCCCTCTTCGGCGCCACCGCCGAACTGACCCGGCTCGCCGGGTGGATGGCCTTCGACACCGGCCAGCAGGAGGCCGCGCAGCGGTACTACATCCAGGCGCTGCGCCTCGCCCGCGCCGCGGCCGACGTCCCCCTGGGCGGCTATGTGCTGGCGTCGATGAGCCTCCAGGCCACCTACCGGGGCTTCGCCGACGAGGGCGTGGACCTGGCCCAGGCCGCCCTGGAGCGCAACCGCGGCCTGGCCACCGCCCGCACCATGAGCTTCTTCCGGCTGGTGGAGGCGCGCGCCCAGGCCAAGTCCGGGGACGGACCCGCCTGCGGGGCGGCCCTGAAGTCCGCCGAGGGCTGGCTGGAGCGCTCGCGGGCGGGCGACCCCGATCCGTCCTGGCTCGACTTCTACAGCCATGAGCGGTTCGCGGCCGACGCCGCCGAGTGCTATCGCGATCTCCGGCTGCCCCGCCAGGTGCGGCGCTTCACCGAGCAGGCGCTGGCCCGGCCGACGGAGGAGTTCGTACGGTCGCACGGACTGCGGCTCGTGGTGTCCGCCGTCGCCGAACTGGAGTCCGGCAATCTGGACGCGGCCTGCGCGGCGGGCGCCCGTGCCGTGGAGGTCGCCAACCGGATTTCGTCCGCGCGCACCACGGAGTACGTGCGCGACCTGATGCGGCGCCTCGAGGCGTACCGCGACGAGCCGCGCGTCGCCGAGCTGCGCGAGCAGGCCCGGCCGCTGCTGGTGGCTCCGGCGTGAGCGGCATGGGGGCGGGTGCGGGCGGCATGGGAGCGGGTGCGGGCGAGCGCGATGAGCGGCGAACGGCGGGGGATGAGCGGTGAGCGGCGTGGGATGAGCGGCGAGGCGAGAGCAGCCCGGAATGGACGAATCAGAGGCGATTCACCCGGAATGAGCGACCCGGCGTGAATCGATCCACATGACCGGTCGACCTAGCCCGGACCCTAGTCCTCATATGGGTTTCGAGCCGTTGTCGGTGGCGCAGGTCATGATAGGGATCGACGGTCGGGCGACTGGACGGTGTGGCGCACGGGGAGGTGACATGGCGTGACGGCGTTGGACTGCGACGTGCTGGTGATCGGGGGCGGGATCGTCGGCATGTCGACGGCGTATGCGATCACGCGCGCCGCGCCCGGCACCCGCGTGACCGTGCTCGAGAAGGAGGCGGGCCCGGCCCGCCACCAGACCGGGCGGAACAGCGGCGTGATCCACAGCGGTATCTACTACCGGCCGGGGTCGCTCAAGGCGCGGTTCGCGGTGCGCGGCGCCGCGGAGATGGTGAAGTTCTGCGCCGAGCACGGCATCCCGCACGAGGTCACCGGCAAGCTCATCGTCGCCACGGAGCGCTCCGAGCTGCCGAGGCTCCACGGCCTCGTCCAGCGCGGCAGGGAGAACGGGATTCCGGTGCGCGAGCTGGGCCCCGCCCAGATCGCGGAGTACGAACCATGGGTGCGCGGCCTCGCCGCGATCCATGTCGGCACGACGGGCGTCTGCGACTTCGGCGCGGTGGCGGCCCGGCTGGCCCGGCTGGCCCAGGACGCGGGCGCCTCGGTGCGGTACGGGGCGCAGGTGCGCACCATCGGCCGACGCCCCTCCGCGGTCGCGGTGCGCACGGCGGACGGCACGGTGCTGCGCGCGCGGGCCCTGGTCAACTGCGCGGGGCTGCACTGCGACCGCGTGGCCCGGTTGGCGGGCGACGACCCGGGCATGCGGATCGTGCCCTTCCGCGGTGAGTACTACGAGCTGGCGCCCTCCCGCGCCTCGCTGGTGAACGGCCTGGTGTACCCGGTGCCCGACCCGGCTTTCCCGTTCCTCGGCGTCCATCTGACCCGCGGCATCGACGGCGGCGTCCACATCGGGCCCAACGCGGTCCCGGCCCTCGCCCGCGAGGGTTACGCCTGGCATACGGTGCGCCCGCAGGAGCTGGCCGGCACGCTGGCGTTCCCGGGCTCCTGGCGGATCGCCCGCCGCCACTGGCGGTACGGGGCGGGTGAGCTGCGGCGTTCCCTGTCCAAGCGCGCCTTCACCGACGCCGTGCGCCGCCTGCTGCCGGATGTGACGGCCGACGACCTGATAGCGGCCCCGGCGGGCGTGCGCGCACAGGCGGTGCTGCCGGACGGCACGCTGGTGGACGACTTCCTCATCTCGCAGTCACCCCGGATCGTCCATGTGCTCAACGCCCCGTCGCCCGCGGCCACGGCCTCCCTGCCGATCGGCCGCGAGATCGCCGGCCGAGTGCTGGAGACCCTGCGGACGGGGTGATGGGGCGGGTGGGGTCGAGGAGGTAGCGGCCCGGGCCCGCCGCCGCCGTACGGCCGAAGACCGTTGCCGAGGTACGGGCCGAGGGCCGCTGCCGCAGGGGCTGTGGGCCGCTGCCGTACGGGCCGAGCCCAGCCGCTGTACGACCGAGCCCCGCCGCCACGGTATGGGCGGAGCCCCGCCACCGTAAGGGCCAGGGCCTGCCGCGACCGTATGGGCCTGGCCGAGCCGCGACCGTACGGTGGCCAGGGCCCCACCACCGAGGTACAGGCCGAGCCCAGCCGCCACCGCACGGCCCAACCCAGCCGCCACCAGCCGAGCCCCACCGCAGCCGCACTGGCAGGACCCAGCCACCCACCCCCGGCCAGGTCGGCACGGCCGAGCCCATCCGCCAGGCGGCACGGCCGAGCCCCCCGCCCCCGCCCCCGCCCGTAGAATCGAAGCACTGTGTCCGAGAAGCCCACCGCCCCCGATTCCCACGTGGAGCGCGCTCTGCCCGCCCCCCGTGACCGCAGCGAGCCGATGTTCCCCGGCGGCCCCGTGGCCGACCCGGCGGGCTCGCACCACGAGCGCCGCATCCGTTCCTTCCGCCCCCGCCGCGGCCGGGTGACCCCGGGCCAGGGCGATGCGCTGCGCCGCCTGTGGCCGCAGTGGGGCCTGGACATCGACGGGCTGAGCCGGATCGACCTCGGTGAGTTGTTCGCCACAGAGGCGGGCCCGCGCCCCGACCTCCCCGTCGTCCTGGAGATCGGCTTCGGCATGGGGGAGGCCACCGCGCAGATGGCCGCCGCCGACCCCGGCACGGGCATCCTCGCCGCCGACGTCCACACCCCCGGCCAGGGCAATCTGCTCGCGCTCGCGGAGCGGAACGGCCTGGACAACATCCGGGTCGCCAACGGCGACGCGATCATCCTGCTCCGCGAGATGCTGGCCCCCGCCTCGCTCTCCGGCTTGCGGGTCTTCTTCCCCGACCCCTGGCCCAAGAAGCGGCACCATAAGCGGCGCCTCATCCAGCCCGAGTTCATCGAGCTCGCCGCCACCCGGCTGAAGCCCGGTGCGCCGCTGCACTGCGCGACCGACTGGGAGCCGTACGCGGAGCAGATGCTGGAGGTCCTCTCCGCGAGCCCCGCCTTCGACAACTCCCAGCCCGACGGCGGCTACACCCCTCGCCCGGACTTCCGGCCGCTCACCAAGTTCGAGGGCCAGGGGCTGGACAAGGGACACCTCGTCCATGACCTGATCTTCCGCCGCAACGACACATAACGACCCCAAGGGGATGGGCATAACTCCTGAGTCCCCCTCCCCCTTTCGTTAGGGTCGGTTGAGTGCATCAGTCCCCGCCCCCGCAAGAGCCGCCCGAGCCACGACCGGCCACGCCGCCGTACGAGGCGCCGCAAGGAGCGCGGCACGAGGCGTCAGACGGCGCACCACACGGGACACCGCAAGGCGCACCGCACGGGACACCGCAGGACGACCCGCACCGGACACCCCAGGACGACCCGCCCGGGGACGCACCGTATGGAGCGGCACAGGCGCCGCACGCCGGCGCCCCGCACGCCGGCGCCCCGCACGCCGGCGCCCCGCACGCCGGCGCCCCGCACGCCGGCGCCCCGCACGCCGGCGCCCCGCACGCCGGCGCCCCGCACGCCGGCGCCCCGCACGCCGGCGCCCCGTACAGCACGCCCTACGGCGCCCCGTACGGTGACCGGCAGCCGTGGTTCGACACCGGCGCCGCACCGGCGGGCTGGCCGCAACCGCCCCGCCAGCGGCTGTGGGGCCCGGGCGGCCGCCTCGCCCGCGTCTGGCACAACAAGGCGCTCCGGGCCACCGCGCTCGCCGGTCTGCTCTCGCTCTCCGGCCTGATCATCCTGGCGCTGGTGCGCGAGCAGACGGGCACCAAGGGCTTCCTGGTGGGGCTCGGCCTCGCCGTCCTCCCCGTGCCGCTGATCATCGCGGTCTTCCGGTGGCTGGACCGCGTGGACCCCAAGCCCTGGCGAAACCTTTTGTTCGCCTTCGCCTGGGGGGCGTGCGCGGCGACGCTGGTCGCGCTGATAGCCAACGGCTTCGCCACCGAGTGGCTCATGACGACCGTGGACTCCTCGTCCCCCACCGGCCAGGCCGACGCCGACGCCTGGGGCGCCACCTTCGTCGCGCCGTTCGTGGAGGAGAGCGCCAAGGCGGCCGCCGTCCTGCTGCTCTTCCTCTTCCGCCGCCGTGACTTCAACGGGCTGGTCGACGGGGTCGTCGTCGCCGGAATCACCGCCACCGGTTTCGCCTTCACCGAGAACATCCTCTATCTCGGCTCGGCCTTCGTCAGCGACCAGACGCTCGGCTACTCCGGCATCCGGTCGACCACGGCCGCGACCTTCTTCATCCGCGCCGTGATGTCCCCCTTCGCGCACCCTCTCTTCACCTCGATGACGGGTGTGGGCTTCGGCATAGCCGCCGCGGCGGCGCGGCACCAGCGCGCCCGCCGCGTCCTCATACCGATCGCGATGCTGCTGACCGCGATGGTCCTGCACGGCGTCTGGAACGGCTCGGCCACCCTCGGCGGCTACGGCTTCCTCATCGTCTACGCCCTGTTCATGGTCCCGGTGTTCGGGCTGCTGACCTGGCTGACGATCTGGTCCCGCACCAAGGAACTGCGCGCGATACGGGAGCAGCTCACCGCCTACCAGACGGCCGGCTGGCTCACCCCGCCCGAGCCGATCGCGCTGTCCTCGATGCGCGCCCGCGGGATCGCCCGCGACCTCGCCCGCCGCACCCATGGCGCGGCGGCGGCCCGTACGGTCGGCGAGTACACCGCCTTCGCGACCTCGCTGGCCCTGCTGCGGCGACGTGCGTACCGGGGCACGGCGGGGCCGGACTTCACCACGCGCGAGAAGGAACTGCTGGACCGGCTGTGGGAGCGGCGGGAGACCGCCCAGCCCGCGCTGGCCCACGCGGCGCTGTCGGTGCCGCTCCCCCGGCCGCGCCACGTACCCCGGCCGGCCCCGGGCACGATGCCCGCACCGTTCTGGCCCGCGGGGCCGTACGACGGCGGGTACGCATACGGCTACGGCCAGCCCTCACACGACGACGGCCCCCACGGCCCGTACACCCAACAGCCTCCGTACGCGACGTACGCGCTTCCTCCGTCGTACGCCCCCCAGCTTCCGCAACACCCAGCGCCTCCTCAGCCGCCCCAGGCCGCACCCGTCCCATACGGCTCCGTACGGCCGCAACCTCGACCGTGAGTCCCTTGAACTCGGAAGCGGACTGTAAATGCCTACGGTGGCAGGGAGCGGCACTAGTCACAGAGTGATGGCAACTCATGTCGACCCTGCACTAACGTCCTTGTGAGGCATGGCGCCGTATTAGCACTTTGCGACACAGCCCCTGACACCTTGACCAGGTGACGGCCGCAGCGAACGATGTACTAGACATCACGGTCAACGAGGAGGCGGACAGTGGCAGACATGCAGGACGACCTACCGCTGATTCGCCAGTACCAAGCCTGGCTTGGGAACGGAACCCAGGTCGATGACAACGAGCGATCCCAGTTCTTCACCGAAGGACTCGTGGTACTCGATACGAACGTTCTGCTGAACCTCTACGAATATACGCCGGAGGCCAGGAATCAGGTTCTCAATGCACTGGAGCATGTTAAACACCGGCTGTGGCTCCCATATCAGGTAGGACTGGAGTTCGTCCGAGGTCGCCATCGAGTCATTGACGCCCGCATAAGAGCGCTCAGGGAAGCTCCCGACACGATCAACCGAAAGCTGATGGAAGCTCGTCAGTCCGTCCTTGCAGCGAGCGACCTCGTCCACACACTGCTTCTCAAGTATGCCCAGGACACCGAAGCCGGATCGGCACTTAAAGAAGAGATCACAGGCCAAACGTTTGATGCACTAATAGCCCCGTGGCGCGAACTCTTGAATACGCACGTACAGAGGCTGAAACAAGAGCATGATCTCGTCTTGTCTGCCGTCGCCACCAATGATCCAGTGCTCCCACGGGTAGCTCAACTCTTTGGGACACAGGTGGCCAATCCCCCGGAGGCGACTAAAATCCGTCAGCGCGTCGAGGACGCCATCAGCTACCGATTCCCAAACAAGATACCACCCGGATTCCAGGACGCCGGAAAAGGGACGCCGCTCAACTCAGCCGGAGACTACCTGCTTTGGGAAGAAATCATCGAAAGGATACAAGAATCCGGTTCCCCCAAAAGGGTTATGTTCGTATCCAGTGATGTCAAAGAAGACTGGTATGAGAGCGCAGAGCCCGGCCGGGGGCCGCGCCCTTGGCCCATGCTCCACGATGAACTTCGCATGCGCTCCGGTGCCCAACTCTATATCGAAACGCCCAGGCATTTTTTTCAGGGCATCAAAGATTATCTGGATGCGGATATCAATGATGCTACATATGAGGAGATTGACCGCGCTGCAGACACCGCCCAGCCAAAGGCCCTGACTGAGCATGAAGCCGCCCAACTCGCTCCACCCGACGACTTGGCTGTGACTGCTTACCGAGCTGCAGGCCTCACCACCGCAGCTACACGTGAAGCGATGGAATCGGTATCCAATCGGCTGTTCCAATGGTGGCTGATTACCGTAACCGCACAGCTGGGCCGTCGCGTGCCAGAGGCGGATGAACCATGCATAGACATACCGGCAGCAACCCGCTCGGACTTGCCGCCAGCCCCCTACTGGCACCCGGGGGAGGTACTGCTTCAGGGCGAATGGCCGTACCGAACCTCGTCATGGATTGCTCCATGGTTCGTCCAGGTCATCAAGGGGACACCGGAAACGGACCGGCTCATCTTGCAAAGGCTAGCCGCCCAGCAAGCTGACGCGGTCACGCCATTTCAAGATTGACAACGCCGAGCCCAAAAGCGGATGACGGGCTTCCGGGGCAATCCCCATATCCTCAGTACTACGCTCATGTTGACCACTGCGCAGCGGAGAGGGACGGGACACACGACCGATGGCACACAAGCTACTCGACATCACTCCAACTCCACAGGTCCTGGTCGCCCTCACCAGAACACCCATCAAGCCACTTGACGCGCTAAGTGAGTTGATCGACAACGCGATTGACTCCTTCCGGAGCGCTCAAACAGCCGGCGAGACATCCCCACTCCGCCAAGTCCTCATTGAGGTACCCGGCCCTGCTGAGGTAAGCCGCGGAGAAGGGCTCATCCGAGTACGTGACACAGGGCCCGGCCTCACGGAAGAGCAGATTGCCGACGCGATGCGAGCCGGGTTCAGCGACAAGAACCATTACGACACGCTCGGACTGTTCGGCATGGGATTCAACATCGCAACAGGCAAGCTCGGGCGTGTGACCAAGGTCATCTCAACCCGCAGCGAGGACAATAATGCAATCCAAGTCATCTTGGACCTCCCCAAGCTAATCGATGAGAAAGCCTTCGAAGTCACCGCCGAACAGGTCGAGAAGCCACAAGGGTTGGAGCACGGGACCATCGTAGAAATCCGCGGCTGGTGGCCTGAGGGTGACGCCAATAGTGGATTCATTCGCGATCTCGCTAAGATGCCCAAGCGCAGGCTGCGCGACAGCATTGGCCGACGCTACGCAACTCTCCTAAAGGGCACCTCGGGCGAAGCAGTACGTATCGCAGTCAATGGAACCCGTTGCCAAGCACACGAGCACTGCGTGTGGGACGCGTCCCGATTCGTCGAGCACTCGTCATACGGAAAGATTCCGGCAAGAATTGAATTCGATGAAGTAGTAGATCGCTCACGGCGATGCCTTAGGGATGGCGCAGATTTCGGTGCATCCGATGTTTGCCCACGCTGCGGCCGCAGCGAGAGCCGAGAGGTTCCTCAGCGGGTGCGCGGTTGGGTAGGAATTCAAAGATTTGATGACGCCAACCAATACGGTATCGATCTTATCCGCAATGGACGCACCATCAGAGCAGATGAGAAATCTGCCTTCTTTGAGTACGCTGATGAAACCACGGGACGACTTGAGCGCGAATATCCCATGGATCAGCAATACGGCCGCATCGTCGGCGAGGTCCACCTAGACCAGGTTCCAGTGGATTTCCAGAAACAGGACTTTCAGCGCAACACCCCCGAATGGCAAGCTGCTATGCAGTTTCTGCGCGGAGGCGCTCTTCAACCCAGCAGGCGCGCCGGGGACGAACGCAATGACAGCCCTGTATCGCGACTTTTCCAGGGGTACCGCCGCGTACGCAACATCGGGCGCGGGCACATGTACATGGGCGTATACAACACCGCAAAAGGAAAGGCTGAGCGCGTTTCGCGTGACCTTGAGCGTGACTATTATGAGCGTTTCCTCAATCGGCAACCTGGGTACTACGACGACACAAAGTGGTGGGAACTTGTCGAGACTGCAAACGAGCCCCCCATCGAGGTGCTCGCGGAGTGTCCTGAGTGCGGGTTTCAAACCAGCAGTGACGCTGAGGTCTGTGGCGGCGGTTGCGGGCACGTTTTCGACGGGAGAACGTGCGTAAACCAGGAATGCAGCTCTCAAATCCCCCGCTCTGCAGTTTCATGCGAATACTGCGGAGCCTCGCAGATTCCTGACGTTGAAAACCCATGGTCATGCACCTTCTGTGATACCGGAAATAAGGCTGGCGACGAGCGTTGCCGTACATGCGGAAGCGCAGAAGGAGCTCCCCACCCCGCCGATCCGGATGCGCTGGCAAGCGTTTCAGAGCTTGAGTCGGCACTCAGCGCTTCCCGACTGTCCATCACCCTGGTCAACAATAAGTCAACTGATCCCCTGGATATCGTCGTTTATGCCGTGCACAGGCCAATCACTGCAGTGTACGGACAAGCTGCCGTTCCTCTTGTCTCCACGTCAAAGCCAGGCCAACTGACGATTTACATTGATCTGACTCACACATCATTTAATGCGATGGGAGTAAGGCCCGAATACCTAGTCGCCGCAGAAGCAGCGCAATATCTGCATGCCCTGCATGCCAACCTCCGAGGCCGACACGGGCACACCATCGCTTCATTGACTACAGCCATACTCAAAGAAGGCTGGGGCGACGCTATTACAGAGAACCCTGACACAGTCAGAAGTGACATCAAGGAGCTCTTCAGCACGATTCGCGATAGAGTCGTCGATGCACCACATGCCGAGGATTTCTACGACAATCTAGACGAGCATCAGCAGCAGTCCATGGCCGAGGCAATGATCAAATCCGGAGTAGAACTCAGCGAACTCAAGTATCTCAAAGCAGCCGGCGGATATCTGCGATTTTGTGACCGCGATACGCTCACTGCATTCTTCAATCGATATCCGAGTGGCTGGTTTGGTGGAAAGGTGTGGCGGGACCCGTGGCCTAAAGAGTCCGAGGCTGGGGCCATAGTCGCTCACAAGCTCCAGGAAGAGTTGCAAATGAAGTACCTTCGCTGTCTAGAGGACTGTGCTTCGTATCTTCGTTACGAACAGCCCGAGCGGCTACTTGTCATTCGTGCGCGTGCTGCGGCAGATTTTCTTACTGACAGGCTTTCATGAACCAGCGCATTGTCACGGACCTTCAGCTAAGCGGCACTGGGTGGCAAGCGCTGGAGCGAACCGTACAGCGGCTATTGGTCGCGCGCGGGTACTCGCGCGTCCAGCATGCTGGAGCCTCCGGCGACGGTGGCGCGGACGTGCTCGCTACTCGATACGGCCGACGATGGCTATTTCAGGTGAAACGCTGGCGCAATCGTGTTGGTTCTGAGGTTATTGCCGAAACTATTGCAGCTTGTCGACGTTACGACGCAGAGATCCCTGTTGTCGTCAGCCTCAGTGGCTTCGAGGCTTCTGTCCATGCACAACAACAGCAATTGATGGCAGAAGGCGTACCGCTGCAACTATGGGATCGACGTGCCCTGTTCCGACAAGCGGCTCTCGTTCCACCTGAACCTCTCTCCGTGCGGGACTCAGAGAAGTATCAGATGCGCTCCTATCAGATGTCTGCGACGACTCAAATGATGGGAGAGCTAGTTAACGGTGCCCGCAGCGCCCTCATAGTTCTGGCGACAGGCCTGGGAAAGACATTTGTGGCAGCCGAATTCTATCGGCGATTTTCTTTGGCCCGGCCATACTCCAAAACACTGGTGCTCGCACACCGCAATGAGCTTGTTTACCAACTTGAGCGCGCATTCTGGCCTATGATTCCTGCGTCCACAGCAACAGGCGTATGGAACGGCCACGAACGCCCCGACCCTGATTCTCTTGCCGACCTCGACATCGTCTTCGCTTGCGTTGACAGTGTTGCTGGAGCCGTATCGTCTGGCCGGTCAATTCCTGATTTTGGACTCGTTATCGTAGACGAGTGTCATCATTTGGGAACCAGCTCGTATGACACCGTACTTACCGAGTTGTCCGCAGGTGATGGAGGTGCGTTCCTCGTCGGAATGACGGCCACTCCATGGCGACCTGATGGTAAGACACTGCAAAAGTGGTTCGACTACCCGATCGTGGACATCGACATCGTTCGAGGATTACGCGAAGGATACCTAGCGAATGTCGATTACCGAATGTACACAGACAATATTAATTGGAAAGCGTTGGCGGCGGGGGTATCTGATGCAGGACGCGCACTTGACGCCCCGGCCCTCAGCCCGCGAGGCCTCAACCGCACTCTTTTTATCGAGGAATGGGATGATGCTGTTGTCGCACGCCTTGCAGAAGTTTGGCGAGAGCAAACGCGACCGCGAGGCATCGTCTTCTGCGGAACCATTGATCATGCCGAGCGGATGGCGGGAAGGATTAATGCTTCCGGGTTCACAAGTGCTGAAGTAATTGCTTCCAGAACCTACGATGGCAAGTCCATAGGGCCCGCAGAGCGGAACCGAATTCTATGGGATTTTGCCGATGGGCGCACTGGCATCCTGTGTGCGGTCGATGTGTTGAATGAAGGCGTCGACGTTCCCGATGTAAATATCGTCGTATTCCAGCGCGTCACACACAGTCGCCGCATCTTCATACAACAGCTGGGGCGTGGTCTTAGATTGTCACCCGGCAAGGACCGTGTGATCGTTTTGGATTTCGTTTCTGACATCCGGCGCTTCGCCGCCGGGCTGGACCTCCAAGATGCTCTCAGGCCTGGGCGCACCGGCGGCGATCCACGTGTTCGGATCGGCAGCAGGGTTACCTTCATGCGCGCGAACCAGGAAGACCAGCAAGGGGCCCAGTTCCTCCGTGAATGGCTGGGTGACCTCGAGGCCATTGAAAATGCTGGTGAAGACGCTCATATCCTGCGCTACCCTCCAGAGAGCGCGCTCACGCTGGTCAACCATGAGACAAGGTAGGTGACGTCCTCATGTCCGCGAGCTTGCCGAACCCTGAGGCCGACTGGCACCGACTGCAAGCCGACACTGTTCATGCTCTCAGAGCGCTGCTGGGGCAGGTTGAAAATGGCCAGTCCCCGCAAGACCTGTTCGACTCCTATCTCTACGCAAAACCTGTTATGGCAGAGGCGATGCAGGCCAGGATGCGCATGAATCTGCCTGATAAGTGCGACACATTTCACCGCATGCGCGAACGCTTGGCTGACGAAATAACGCGACGTTATGGCCAGCGCATCCCAGAGAAATACTTGCGGGTCCCCTACTTCAGCAGGACTCACGAGGAACTTTTCAGTGTGCTGCATCAGCGGCTAGGGGAATCAGTTCCTGCGCCACTTCTCAGGGTCGTAACTGCAGACTCCGTTCATACGGAACGGCGCACTCGAGAGCTTCGTGAACTCGGCTTTGATATCGATGCCACTAAAGAGAATGGCGGCGATGTATACACTCTCCGCTCTCTCGAAATGGACTTGGAAATGATTCCTTCAATCGTGAAGAACAATGTTCAACGCGATAAAAAGCTTCCCAAGAGTGAGAGCAATCGACTTCTGTCCGTGATAGACTCGGGCGGCGATTGATAGTCCCTGAAAGCCATCACCGAAGATCCGAAAGCATGCCAGTGAGCACCGGATGACAGAAGAGAATCGTTGGGTAGCTCCGCCAGGTTCGTGGGCCTCGTCTGCAGGCAACCGACGGAACATGCAGGCAATCCGCAGCCGAGACACGAAGCCCGAGCAGCTCGTCCGGCGGCTGGTGCACGCACAAGGCCTGCGTTACCGCGTGCATGCCAGGCCTCTTCAGGATCTTCGCCGGACGGCAGACATGGTATTTCGTCCGGCGAAGGTTGCAGTTTTTATCGATGGTTGCTACTGGCATGGATGCCCGGAGCACTACGTATCGCCGAAAACTAACCCTGGTTACTGGTCTGAGAAGGTCGCCAAGAATATCGCTCGTGATCGGGATACTGATCGCTTTCTGCGTCTTGCTGGTTGGACTGTACTGCGCTTTTGGGAACACGAATCACCAGAGACGTGCGCTCTCGAGATCGCTGCTGCCGTGAGTAAGCGGCGCCCTCGGAAGAGTCGACAAGGCAGCCTCTGAGGTCCCAGACGGATCTCCCAGCGTCTGAACCGGGTCTTTCCTCAATGCGGCTGCAATTCTGTTGCCTACTGCTTCGGCGACTGGAGGCGGAAATGCGTTGCCAACCTGTCGATAGGCTGCTGTTTTTCCTCCAATGAAAACCCAGCTCTCTGGGAACCCCTGGATAATCGCCGCTTGGCGCACTGTAAGCTTAGGACCCCGATCGCCGAAGAGGTCACGCTCTGCGTCTGTGAGATTTTCTGGATCGTTCGCTACGCCCAGCCCGTCGACTCCGAGCTTCTCCCAGGTTTTCTTGGCGCGTGTCGGCCCTAGGTCAGCGCCACCGTGCTTCTTCGAGCCTCCCACAAGCGTCGGCGCGATATCCGTCACTGCCTTCTCATACCAGTTCTTGAAGGCAGTATCTGCTCGTGAATCGCCACTCGCTTCGAAACGAGCCCGCATAGTTTTCTCCAACGCTTCACCCACTGTACGCCGGGGAATTTGCTTCACTGCTTCGTCGTCAGGGCCTGGCCAGACGAAGTAGGGCTTAAATTCTGGCTGCATTGCAACAAGAATGGCTCTTGGCCTCAGCTGTGGTACACCATAGTGCCATGCTTCGAGCAGATCCCATTTGCAAACAACGTATCCAGCTTCATGAAGACGAGAGACAATCTTATCGCGGTAGGAACGGAATTTATCAGGAGGTGAAAGCAAACCTCTTACATTCTCGATCATCACCGCCTTGGGCTTAAGCTCATCGACTAGGCCCAGCATCGCCGGGAACAAGTCTCGTTCGTCGTCCTCACCAAGCTGCTTACCGGCTGCCGAGAAAGGCGGGCAAGGGACACCTCCTGCAAGCAGGTCGAGTTGACCGTCTTCAAGCCCTAGCGTCTGCTTCAAGTCAGCAGGATCCAGTTGAGTGAGGTCCTGCTTCATGACTTCGCACGCTCCCCATGCGAGGTTCTTGACGTTGTGTTCAAGTGTGGCGCATGCGTGTTCGTCGATCTCAATCAGTGCCCGATGGCGAAACCCTGCTGCGTGCAAGCCGACGGCTTGGCCTCCTGCTCCGGCGCAGATCTCTACAGACGTGAAGTGGGACTCGGTGTTGGACATACACCCTCCTTCAAAGTGCCATGAGTGGACGCTTCGCGGCCCACCATCACAGAGGGTGACAGACCCCACTGACAACGACTCTGACCAGCCGCACGACGAGTTGGGCCGTTCTCGGAAGCCCACCTTCGTCAGCATGCGCACACACACGATATTGCTTAGGGACGAGCCTGCACGAGCGCGGGGCTCTCTGTCGGCCCTGCGCTCGTGCTGACGAAGCTCAGCACGCTCCTTGCTGTTCGGCCTCATACTGCTGGTGTCTCTCCAGCCTCGAAGCGGGTCTGGGCTCGATCGAGAATGTCGTCCGGGTCGAGGCGATGTGCGCTGAGCCAGTGCAGCAAGTCCAGGACCAGGCTGGTCGCTGACTCTTCCAGGACGGGACGGTGGGTGAGCCGTGCTGCCGAGTCGCCGATCGTGTGGCCGTATGCCTCCATGACGGTCGTTGCGCGCTGGATGCGGCGGCGAGATTCGTCCGGGGCCAGGGGAAGCTCACACCAGACCGCTTTGCCGACCGCCGTGCGGGTCGTGCCCCATGCCGCTGAGAAGCCGGCGACGAGTTGCAGGCCCCGGCCGGACTCCTCCTCGGATGCCGGGTGGAGGTTCTGGGGTTCCTTGTGGCTGTTGTCGTGCAGTTCCATGCGGAGCTGATCAGCGTCCGCGTCGAGGACGAGGGTGGCCGCTGTGCCCTGACCGACGTGTTTGATCACGTTCGACGCCAGCTCGGTGACGATCAGTTGTGCTTCGTCGACAAGGGTCGGCATACCCCAGGCGGCCAGTTCTGCACTCACTGCTCGGCGCAGGTCGGCCACTTGAGGGGCTTCGGCCGTGAAGGGGAGAACACATCGGCGTGGTCGGGGTTCGGTGACTGCGTAGCGGTACATGGCCACACTCCCTTGGGCGCCACGTCAGCGCTGCACCCAGCCGTGTCCGTACGGCTGCGCTGCGTAGCCTCACTGTCGCGAGTATGGCATTGAGAAGTCTCGCCATGTAACTTTTCACAGCGCTCTCGAAAGGGTGAATCCGGCGGTTCGCCAACTTCGCCCGGTCATAGCCTTGTTACCGCTGGCCTCGTCCTTCACTGCCAGCCCCAGAGGAAGAGGTAGCCGTCATGCCAGCGCGGGCCACTACCCGTCGACGCCAACTCGGCGTCATGATGCGCAAGCTCCGGGCCCGTAAGGGGATGACACTGGAGGAGGCAGGCCGGCTCGTCGGGATTTCGAAAGCGACGGTCAGCCGGTACGAGACGCAGGAAGGGCCTGTGAAGTGGCCGATCGTGGACGCGCTGTGCCGTGAGTACGGAGCGAGTGAGGCAGAACGGAAGGCCGTGGTCGGCCTCGCCAAGGACGCGAAGCGCCAGGGGTGGTGGACCTCCTTCGCGGATTCTCTGCCGGAGAGCATGAATCTCCTCTTCACGTTGGAGGACGAGGCAGTCCGAGAGGATCACTTCGCCTGTCTGTATGTGCCGGGGCTTCTGCAGACTCGCGGCTATACAGAAGCGGTGCAGCACGCATCGGAGATGAGGCTGTCCGCAGAGGAGATCGCGCGGCTGGTCGACCTTCGGATGAAGCGGCAGGAGATCCTGAGCCGTCCGAAGCCACCGCATCTGTGGGCCATCCTCGATGAGTCGGTGATTCGGCGGGTGGTCGGTTCGCGTGAGGTGATGCGAGAGCAGCTGAGTCACTTGTTGCGCGCCAACGAGTCGCCTGACATCACGCTCCAGGTCCTGCCGTTCGCCAAGGGCGCGCACTCAGCGGCCATGGGGAGCTTCGTGATCCTCGGGGGTGCCGAGCCCTCGCTGGACGTCGTCTACGTCGACATCCACGTCGGCTCGCTCTTCATGGAGAAGGATGAGGAACTGGAGCGTTACCGGGTCGCGTTCGACTACCTTCGCGCTCAGGCGCTGGACATGGCCTCGTCCTCCGCCCTCATCGAACGCGTCCGTGAGGAGATCTGATGCGCGAGCCCTGCATATCCGACAGAGACGGTGGCTGGTTCAAGTCCTCCTACAGCGGTGCCGGCAACACCGAATGTGTCGAAGCTGCTTTCTGGCCGGGCTCGACCGCCGTGCGGGACTCCAAGGATCCGGGCGGGCCCGTGATCGGGGTCTCGCATCGCGCGTGGGCGGACTTCGTGGCGGCCGTGCGGGATGGGCGGTTGGGTTGAGGTCCGTTTTCGCGAAGATCTGACCGGCTGCTGCGTACGTCGATCTGACCGCCCTACCAAGGCCACTTGCCCGGGGCAGGGGCTGCGGACGATCATTCGGGGATGAGAGCCGAGGTGCGGGCATTCGTTGCCGATGGGCCGCTTCCCGATGTGGGGGCGAGCGGGGAAGAGATCGACAGGCGCGTCGAGCAGCTGGATGCGATCTCCAGACCGGTCACGGCCCAGGAGGCCAGGGCTCTGGCCGACTGCTTCGGTCCGGACGATTGCCATGGCGTCGCCTGGACGCTGCTGCACCTCATCGAGACGGGCCCGAACCCCGTCCTCACCGTCAAGCCGGAGCCGGACGCCAACGAATGGCACGACCGTCTCTGGACGCGGGCCTTGAATGCGGGGCTCGTGGAGGAAGACTGACGAGCCGGCGACGGTTCCCCGTGTCAGCTGCGTAGGGTCGGGGCCAGGAGATCCTTGGAGTGGGAGGTATGGGGATGGCTGGAGTGCCGGCGGGGGTTGTGGCTGCGGGTGGGTTGGTCGGGGGGTATTCGGTGGCTCGGTGGACCAAGAGGCGGCCCTTGGGTGGGGTTGCCCTCGCGGCTGCCGGGGCGGTGGCCGCTCGGGGGTGGCGGGAGAAGGCGGGGAACGGGACCGCCGCCGCGCTCAGTGCGGCATACGTCGCCGCGTTCGCCGGGTCGCATCCGCTGGCGAAGAAGATCGGGGCCTGGCCGTCCGTCTTCGCCGTCGCGGGTGGCGTCGCCCTCGCGTCCTGGGCCCTTGCCGATCGGCGGTGACCCTCGCCGATCGGCGGCAAGGGTCCTGGGTCGTACGTAGCGGTTCGCGTACGTGCGGGTGGCTCGGGCGGGGGTTGTTGCCCGCCCCGCCGTTCTATCGTCCACCGGGCGGGCCGCGCCCGGCCCGCCCCGCTTTCCGGTCAGTCCGATGCCGACGTCAGCAGGTCCAGTTCCGGCTGGGTCAGCTTGAGGTCGACCGAGGCCAGGAGGGCGGGGAGCTGGTCGACGGAGCTGGCGCTGGCCAGGGTGGCCGCGACCGTGGGCTGGGCGAGGAGCCAGGCCAGGGCGACCGTGGCGGGCTCGGTGCGGTGGTTGGCGGCGACGTCGTCCAGGGCGGCGAGGACCTTCTGGCCGCGCTCGGTCTCCAGGTACTTGGCCGCGCCCGTGGAGCGGGGGCTGTCGACGGCCATGCCCGGGCGGTACTTGCCGGTGAGGAAGCCGGACGCCAGGGAGTAGTACGGGATCGTCGCCAGGTCGTGGCGGGCGGCGACCTCGGAGAGCTCGCCCTCGAAGGTGTCGCGCGAGACCAGGTTGTAGTGCGGCTGGAGGGCGACGTAGCGGGCCAGGTTCTCCCGGGTGGAGAAGGCCAGCTGGGCCTCCAGGCGGTCCGCGCCGATGTTGGACGCGGCGATCTCGCGGACCTTGCCCTCCCTGACCAGCTCGTCCAGGGTGGTGATGATCTCCTCCACCGGCACCGACGGGTCGTCGTAGTGGGTGTAGTAGAGGTCGATGTAGTCGGTGCGCAGCCGCTGGAGGGACTCCTCGACGCCCGATTTGATGGCGGACGAGGTCAGCCCGCGCGGCTCAGGTGAGCCGGCGCCCACCTTGGTGGCGAGGACGATGTCGGAGCGGTTGCCGCGGGAGGCGAACCAGTTGCCGAGGATGGTCTCGGACTCGCCGCCCTCGTTGCCCGGCACCCAGGCGGAGTAGACATCGGCGGTGTCGATGAAATTGCCGCCGGCCGCCACGTAGGCGTCGAGCACCCGGAAGGACTCGGCCTCGTTCGCGGTCCAGCCGAAGACGTTCCCGCCGAGGGAGAGCGGGAAGACGGACAGGTCACCGATCTTCTGCGTGTTGTCAGCCATACATCTTCACAACGGTTGGCTGGACGGGGTTGTTCCGGCTGGCGGCGTGTGTTCGTGAAGGTCGGGGGCGTCGGGGCGTAAAGCCTCGTCGGACGTAAAGCCTCGTCGGACGTAAAGCCCCGTCTGGCCGTAAAGCCCCGTCGGGACGTCATCGGGACGTAAACCGGCGGCCCTGGCGTCAAGGGGGGAGAGAGCGTCAGGGCCGCCGGCGTATCAGGGGTTCAGCCCGTGCTGGCGCAGCCAGGGCATCGGGTCGATCGGCGAGCCGCCGCCCGGCCGGACCTCGAGGTGGAGGTGCGGGCCGGTCACATTGCCGGTGGCGCCGACGCGGGCGATGACCTCGCCCGTCGACACCTTGCCGGAGGTGACCACCATCGAGGACAGGTGGCAGAACCAGAGCTCGGTGCCGTCGCTCAGGGTCAGCACGATGCGGTAGCCGTACGAACCGGCCCAGCCCGCCTGGGTGATGGTGCCGCCGTGCGGCGCCTTGACCGGGGTGCCGGTCGGTGCGGCGAAGTCCTGGCCGGTGTGGTCGGCCGACCACATGTCGCCCGCCTGGCCGAAGCCGGCGGTCAGGGTGTACGAGCCGACGGGGAGGGTGTACTCGGCCGCGAGCCTGGCCTGGCGCTCGGCCGCGGCCTTCTTCTCGGCCGCCTCCTTCGCCCGCTGCTCGGCGGCCCGCTTCTCCGCCTCGGCCTTGGCCTTCCGCTTGGCGGCCGCCTCCGCGGCCTGGTCGGCGGCCTTTTCCGCGGCGGACCTGGCCTCCTTGGCGGCGGCCTGTGCCGCGGCGGTGCGGCTGTCCTCGTCCGCCGCGTTCTGCTGGTTCTCGGCCTGCTGGAGGATGCGGGCGCGGAGCGCCTCACCGGCGTCGGTGGTGCCGCGCTGCTCGTCCTCGCTGGTCAGACCGGCCTGGGAGAGCGGGGCGGCGGCGGTCTGCGCGTCGCTGCTGTCGTCCGACGCCCAGGACCCGATGCCCGGCAGGTCCTTGGCGGCGGGCAGGCTGGCCTTGACCTCATCGGCGACATGGCCGAGATCCGGCATGGATATGGGGAGCGCGGGACGGTCCTTGGCGCTGGCCATACCGCCCGCACCGACCGCCGCGATCACGCCGACCCCGAGGACGGCGCCGCTGCGCGCCATGGTTCCGCCCCGCTGCTTGGCCACGCGGTGCCGGCCGCGTACGGGAGCGATGGACTCCTCGGTCGGGTTCCAC
The DNA here is from genome assembly GCF_014712245.1 of Streptomyces sp. 5-10. Taxonomy (NCBI): domain Bacteria; kingdom Bacillati; phylum Actinomycetota; class Actinomycetes; order Kitasatosporales; family Streptomycetaceae; genus Streptomyces; species Streptomyces sp. 5-10. The sequence goes on along the minus strand of NZ_JACVYG010000043.1, from coordinate 61,699 downwards.
TCCTCCCAGGTCTCGGCCTCGAATCCGGTGCCCGGGCCCTCGGAGGCGCCCTCATCCGCGTAGCGGTCGTCGGGCGCGAATGCGTATCGGTCGTCGGGGGTGAACCCGTAACGGTCGTCGGGGGCGAATCGGCCGTCCCCCGAGCTCATCCCGCCGCCGGCGTCGAAGCCGGGGCCGTAGGCGGTGGCGGTCCCCAAACCGCCTCCCCGTGTGCGATACGGAGCCTCGTCCAGGACAGACCTGTTGGACGCCACGAAGGCGCACTCCTTTCCTTCCCTCTCGCCTACCGGGTTAGCTGACGGGTTCGGAGCAGGAAGGTCTCCTACGGGTCAGGTTCGACCCGATTCACCCCAAGGTTGTTGGTTCCCCGGTTCCCTTGGTGCTGCTGGTGGTGCGGTGCTGCCGCTGTGCGTACGGGATTCGGCGACGGCGCACGGTGCCGCCCTTGCGACGGTTGTGACGACCGCGCTGCGTTATCGAACGTTAATAGAGAGCGCGATGTGATTCCAAGCTGTTCCGAGGAATCCGCGCACCTTTGGCATGAACTTAGCGCTCAGGAGGGGACATATGGGGGTGGTTCGATGGGCGGGGCAAGAGTTGGCAAAACCGCTTACGGATCGATCGTGCGTCAATTGTTATGCGGAGGGGGCTCGGTCGGTTACGCACGGTGTGCGGCCGGGTCGGCTACGAGGGTGTGGGTTTCGCCCTGTCGTTCGCTCTGTCGTTCCCTCTGTCGGTCCCTCTGTCGGTCCCTCCGTCGTTCCGCCCGTCGTTGTCCCGTCCGCCGTTGTCCCGTCCGTTGCCGCGGGCCGGGGTCCGACGGACCGCCAGCAGCGCCATGTCGTCCGGCGTCCCGCCACCCGTATGGCGCTCGACATCGGCCACCAACGCGTCCAGCAGCTCCTGCGGACCGGCGAAGCGGCGGCCGCGCAGCCGCTCCTCCGGGTCGTAGAACGCGCCATGGCGGTCCCGGGCCTCCGTCACCCCGTCCGTGAACAGCAGCAGCGTCTCGCCCTCCGCGAACGCCAGCTCCATCACCCGGTCCGGCCAGCCGGCCAACTCCACCATCCCCACCGGCAGCGCCGGTGCCTCCGGCTCCAGGGCGCGCACCGCGCCGTCCCCCTCCAGGAGCAGCGGCGCCGGATGGCCGCGGTTGATCAGCCGCAGGGTGGAGTCGCCGCGCGGAATTTCGGCCACCACCGCCGTCGTGAACCCCTCGAACACCTCCAGGTCGGCCCGCCGGGCGCCCTCGCGCTGCAGCGCCCGCTCCAGGCGGCCCACGAGCGCCTCCAGGGTCGTCTCCTGCTCCGCCGCCTCCCGGAAGCAGCCCAGGAGGATCGCCACGACCTCCACGGCCCCCAGTCCCTTGCCGCGTACGTCCCCGACGGCCAGCCGTACGCCGTGCGGGGTGTCCTGGACCGCGTACAGGTCACCGCCGATCGCCGCGTATTTCTCCGCCGGTACGTAGCGCGCGGCGACCTCCAGCCCGGCGAGCCGGGCGGGCGGCGCGGGCAGGACGGCGCGCTGGGCCGCCTCCGCGACACCGCGCGCCGAGGCGAGCCGGTGGTAGCTGCGGCGTACGACGCGGTTGATCACCACCGCCAGCGCGGTCACGGTCGCCACCGTGATGATCTCGGTGGCCGCCTGGGTCGGGTCCCGCACCCCGTGCAACTCCGCCAGCAGACAGGTGGCGAGGACGGCGACGACCGCCGTGACGATGGTCTGACGCAACCGTAAGAGCGCCGCGGCGACCAAGGGGGCGGCGGCGAAGAACGGCGAGGCGGTGTAGCCGGGCGGAGCGGCCAGGTCGAAGGCGACGCCGCCGAGGACGAGGACGGCGGGGACCCAGCGGGCCATCCGGCGGCCCGGGGGCTCCTTACCGCCCTCCTCCGCCGAAGCGGGCCCCGCGGTGGGCCCGGCGGTGGGCCCGGCGGACGCGTCGGCGGCGGCACCGGCCGCGGCGCCGGTGTCGATGAGCCTACGGAGGCGGGTGGTGGGGCGGCGGCGGGCGAGCGGGCGGCTCAGCCGGGGCCAGGCCGTACGCCGCTCCGTACGGCCCTCCGTAGGGGCGCCTGTACGGGCGCCTGTACGAGCCCTGCTCCCTCGCACCCGCACCGGCTTCTCTCGCTTCCCTGGTCCTGTCCGCGTCCCGCCGCCGCCACGGCATCACCGCCGTCACGGCCTTACCGTCGTCACGGCGTCACGGCGTCACGGCGCCACCGTCGTCACCAGGCTTCCGGCTGACGGGTCGCCAGGCGAGTCGGTGTCGGCCAAGCGGGTGCCGGGCGGATGGGGGGCGCGTCAGGGCCGCGACAGGCGGGCTACGGACGCGCGGGCTACGGACGCGTCAGGTCCCGCGTGCGTCGGTGGTCCCGCGTACGTCAGAGGTCCACGCCCAATACCGCGTACGTCGCGGTCCCGCGTACGTCAGAGGTCGACGCCCAGCGCGCGGGCGTGGCGGTCCGCCGCGAGTTCCGCCGAGACCTCGTCGAGGTACACCTCGCACACCAGCCGGCCGTCCCGGGTCAGATTGTGCTCCAGCTCCCACAGCACGATCTCGTCCCCTCCGGCGAGCAGGAAGGCGTGCTCGTAGAAGCGGCACCAGGTCGCGTCGGGACCGCCGGAGCGGCGCCGGGGCTTGGGCGCGAGGGCGATGTCATGGGCGAACGCGGTGGCCAGCAGCCGCTCGGTCTCCTCGCCCGGGCGGTCGGGGTTCTCCGCGCGGCGCAGGACGCGACGGGCGTGGTCGGCCGAATTGTCGGCCACATACGCACGGGAGTTCTCCACCGGCTCGGCCGTGTGCAGCAGCTGGTCCGGGAGCCACAGCGGTAACCCGTCGAGCTCCTCCCAGCGTGCGCCGCCGAGGCGCTCGTGGACGCGGCGCTCGGCCAGCGCCAGGGCGTCCTCGTCCGCGTAGAGCTCGTACAGCGGACGGTTGCCCTCGCCCGTGTTGTGCTCCAGTTCCCACAGCAGCAGGCTGCTGCCGTCGGGGAGCAGGAAGACATGCCGGTAGGTGCTGTACCCGAGCTGGCCGCACCGCTCATTGCACTGCCGGCAGGACCGCAGCTCGGACTGGTGCATCAGGGCGCTCCGCGCCTGGGCGAGCACCGCCTCGTCGATCTCGAAGCCGTTCTGCGCACGGGCGAGCAGCCCGTCCATCAGCTCGGCCGGGGTCCCTGCCCCTCGTGAGTGCCCCATGTCTCTCCTCCCGCCTCCCGGCGTTGATTCGCCGCGCCCCCCGGGCGACCACTTCGCGCACTTAGCGTAGCGGCGTGAACACGCGCCGCGCTGCGGTTCGGCGAAGCTGTCGGTGTGACCGTGCCTCACACACTCCTGCGTCGCAGAGCCTGGATCTATCACTCGTCCGACCGGTCGAACAAGTCCGGGGGTCGAGGGCAGGACGACCCGGCCGGCCGACGCGGGGCCGTCTCCTGGCCGCCACTCGGCCATCGGAGCTCCACCACCCCGTCACCACTCCGCCACCGTCCGGCCGTTGGGCGGCCGTTGGGCGCCCGTTGCCCGATAGCCGAGCCTCCGGGGACTATCCCCCGCGCCCCCGCCTCGCCCCGCCCCATCGCCGCCCCGCGGCCGCCCTCCTCCCCTCCTCATAAAAGGGGTTCAGATTCCGCTGGGCCAAATGGCGCTCAGATTGGTCCCCCTTAGCGGGATTCTCGGATAACACGCACCGGAAGAGCAGCATTATGCCGGACGGGTGAAGCTGACTGGCGGCCCGAAGCCTTAACTGATGAGCTTCGTTGTGTCATGCGTCCGTGAATTCGCGGAGCAACCCAGACGGAGGAATTAAGTGAACATCGGCAAGAAGGCAGTTCTCCTGACCGCGGCCGCCGGCGCTCTGGTCATCGGTGGCGCGGGCGGTGCGCTGGCCAACAACAACGACGACCTCATCGCGCAGCTCAACAGCTGTGACACGGCCACCGGCGCGACCACCAACNACTCAACATCGGCTCGGACTGCCTCAACTTCACCAACAGCACCGCCAGTACGGTGGTCCAGGCCAACGACTGCGACACGGCCACCGGTCCCACCGTCATCACCGCCGTGGCCGCCCCGACGGGTGAGACCAACATCGGCTCCAAGTGCGCGAACATCGCGATCAACGACAACCCCTGAGTCGCTGACCCTTTCATGGTGTTCCCGCCCGCGGTAACGCCATGAGGCATCCCCCCGTTGGGAATCGCGGCCCTGGAAGTCTCCCTTCCAGGGCCGCTGCCGTGAAAGTGGCTTTCGGTGACGGTGATGAACCGCGCCGCACCCTAAGCCCGAATTGGAGGCTCTTTATGCACATGCGCAAAAGGACGGCGCTTCTTGCGGCGACCGTGGGCGCGCTGCTCATCGGCGGTGCGGGCGGAGCCGACGCCACCGGACCCGGTCCCAGCCGCTCGGCCGGCGCCAACGGCGGGACACAGAGCAATCACTGCACCACCAGCTCCGTCATCGGCACCATCACCGTGGCGGCCGGCCCGACCGAGATCAGCAATCAGACCGACTGTGTCAACACCGCCGAATCGGGTGTGTCGACTCAGGAGAACCGCTGCCGTACCCACTCCGTCATCGGTCCGATCACCGTCGCACTGGCCCCCGGATCCGAAATCAAGAACGGGACCAACTGCGTCAACGTCAGCGAGTCGGGTGGCGTGACGAGACAGACGAACGACTGCCAGACCACCTCCGTGACCGGCCCGATCACGATCGGCCCCGGCTCCGAGGTCACCAACGAGACCACGTGCGTCAATGCGGCCGGCGCCGACCCCCAGAACGGAAGTCGGGGGAAGAGCGCGAACGGCACGAAGAGCGGTAAGAGCGGTGGGCAGGGAAACCGTCAGCGGTCCTGAAACGCCGAAACCCGGAACTCGCCACCGAGCTCCGGAAACATCCGCTCATCATGAACGCGGCCTTGGGACGTTTCCCCGGGCCGCGTTCATTTTTTTCGTTCCCACGGATATCACATGACTCGACACACATAAATCCACCGACTTCCGCACCGACTGAATATACCTTTACTGTGGCGGATGGGTGATGCTTCCGATACTCCCGGATCCCGGATTGCGGAAAACTCGTTCAAGAGATGTCTGCGGATTATTCGCGGAGAACCCAATATGGAGGCACCAGAACAATGCAGATCGGCAAGAAGGCAGCTCTCATGGCCGCGGCGGCCGCGGGCACAATGGTGGTCGGCGGCGCCGCTAGCGCGAGTGCCCATGGCCTCTTCCCGCAGTCCAGCGGGGCTCAGCGAAACCTCTGTGACACGGCCACCGGCGCGACCACCAACACCGCCACCGCCGCGCCCACCGGCGAACTCAACATCGGCTCGGACTGCCTCAACTTCGCCAGCGGTTACAACGCCACGCCGATCCAGGCCAACGACTGCGACACGGCCACCGGCGCCACCGTTATCACCGCCGTGGCCGCCCCGACGGGCGAGACCAACATCGGGTCCAACTGTGCGAACGTCGCCCTCCAGCCGGAACCGGTCGTGGTCGTGCACAAGGAGGAGCCGAAGAAGCAGCACAAGTCCAAGGACCCGCACAAGGCCAAGAAGCACCACAAGGCCAAGTCGGAGCACAAGGCCAAGGACCCGCACAAGGCGAAGAAGCACCACAAGGCCAAGACCAAGGCCAAGAAGAAGGACTGCAAGCACTGACGGTCGAGCAGGCGGTCAGGCAGGCGGCGCCCCCGGAAGCACATCCTCCGGGGGCGCCGCGGCGTTCAGCCAGTTCGTTGCGGCGTCGTCATGCCTCTTTCAGAAGCGGTCGTCCAGAAGCGGTCGTCGCGCTTCGTTCAGCATCCCGCGAGGGCCGGCACGCACTGGTTCGGGTTGTTTCCGAAGACCGTGGTCGCGGTGAGGGACGCCGTACCGCCGTCGGTGAAGATGCCGCCGCCCTGACCGCCATTGGCCGTATTACCGGTGATGGTGTCGCCGATCAATTGTGTGGTGCCCGCGTGCTGGAAAAGACCGCCACCGTTCAGCGTGGCGGTATTCCCGGACACGGTGGTGGACTGCACGCGCAGCGCACTGCCCGTATTGGCGATACCGCCACCGAAATTTCCAGCGGTGTTCTCGAGGACCCGGCTGCCGTTGAGGGTAAAATCTCCGATCCCGGTGGTAATACCGCCGCCCTCGAAGTTGGTGGACGTGTTACGCGCGACCGTGACGGCGCTGAGCAACGTCGTTCCGTAGTTACCGACGCCGCCGCCCGAGCTGTTCGCGGTATTGTCGGAGATGTTGCCGCCCGAGACGCTGAGGGTGGCCGATGTGCTGATGTGAATGCCGCCGCCGTCTCCCGCGGAATTATGTGTCACATCCGTGGCCGAAAGCACCGCGGAGCCGCCCGAAGCGATCTCGATGCCACCGCCGGTGTTGCTCGCCGTGTTGCCCGTGACCGTGGACTGGATCAGGTTCAGCGAGCCCTGGTCGAGGATGCCACCGCCGTCGATGCCCGCCCCCGAGGTCGCCCGGCCGCCCGAGAAGGTCACGCCGTTGACCGTGAGGTTTCCGCCGGGCGCGATCTCCGCGATCCGGAAGTCCGCCGCGGAGGCGCTGCGTCTGATGGTCGCCAGAGTCCCGGTGATGGTCACATCACGGGTGATGAGCGGCAGTCCGTCAGCGCCGTTGGGTCCGGTGTACGCCGCGGAGCCCAGCGTGTACACACACCCCGTGGTCAGGGTGACGGACCCGCCGAACGGCGAGCTGTTGGCCTCGCTCACCGCGGTGATCAGCGCCGCCGTGTCCCCGCAGGGCACCGGGACCGCCTTCTCGCCCTCCCCTTCCCCTCCTCCCTTTCCTTCGGCGGACGCCGGAGCGGAGACCGCCCATGCCGATACCGCCAGCGCCATGACGGGGATCAAACCCCTGATCGTTGTCGCGAGTCGCACGAGGAGTCTCCTTACGCGTTACCGAGCAGCGGGCCAGACGCAGCAGGTTCAGGCTCTGCGCTCGAGTACCGTTCGGCATCCGCTCAAGCGCCGGTCGAGTGAGACTCGATCTTCTGTACGACGGGGTGAGAACCCCCCGGCCCCGGGCCTCGGAAGGGTGCGCGGCGGGAACCTCAGGAACGAGGAAACCGCAGGTCGCCGGTGGCGCCTGCGGTTTCCGAGGTGGGTCATCAGGGGCTCGAACCCTGAACCAATGGATTAAAAGTCCACTGCTCTGCCAATTGAGCTAATGACCCGCACCCCCGCAGCATAGCTCGGCGAGGGGCCAACACCCGAGCCAATACCCTCCGGGAGCGAAAGGCCGTGCAACAGCGTGGTGTTGCACGGCCTCCGGCACGGCCCGATCAGCCGTTGCGCTTCCAGCGCGGCTTGTCGGCGCGGCGGTCGAAGGACCGGTCGTGCGAGCTGCTGTGGGAGCGCTCGTACGAACGGCCGCCGGTGGCACCGCTCCGGTGGTCGTCACGGCGGCCCGGGCGGTCGTCGCGACGGTCGCGGTTGAACGGACGGTCCCCGCCACGGTGGTTGTGGTCGCGGCGCTCGAAGGAACGGCCACCGCGGTCGTTGTCCCTGCGGTCCCGGCCGAAGCCACGGTCGTCGCGGCGCTCGTACGGACGGCTGCCGCCACGGTCGTCCCGGCGGTTGAAGCCGCCACGGTCGTCCCGGCGGTTGAAGCCGCCACGGTCATCCCGGCGGTCGCGGCCGAACGAGCGGTCGTCGCGGCGGTCCCGGCCGAAGCCACGGTCGTTGTCCCGGCGGTCCCGGTCGCGGTCCCGGCCGAAGCGGTCGTCACGGCGGTCGTCCCGGCGGTCGTCCCGCCGGTCGCGGTTGAAGCCACGGTCCCGGTCACCGTCCCGGCGGTCGTACGAACGNCGCGGTTGAAGCCACGGTCCCGGTCACCGTCCCGGCGGTCGTACGAACGGCCGCCACGGTCGTCCCGGCGGTTGAAGCCGCCACGGTCGTCACGGCGGTCGTCCCGCCGGTCGCGGTTGAAACCGCGGTCCCGGTCGCCGTCCCGGCGGTCGAAGGAACGGCCACCACGGTCGTCACGGCCCCGGTCGTTGTCCCGGCGGTCGTACGAGGAGCGGCGCGGCGCCTCGCCGTCACCCGCGCCCTCGGCGGCCTCCGCGGCCCCCGCGCCCTTCACTGCGGGCACGGTCGCGGGCTCCGCCGTGCGCTGCGCGGGCAGCGTCACAGCGGCGGCCTCGGCCACCGTCTCCGCCCCGGCCCCGACCCCGGCCTCGGCACCGGCCGAGGTCACGGACTCCGCCGACGCCACGGTCTCGCCGCGCTCGCGCGCCACCCGCGCGGACAGCCGGTCGGCCTCCTCGCGGAGCTCGGCCGCGCGCCGCTGCACCCGCTCCAGCTCCCGGCTGAGGTCCTGCGCCTCGCGCTCGGCCTGCTTGGCCGCGTTCGAGGCCGCCTCGGCCTGCACCTCGGTGAGCGAACGCGCGCCCGTGATCCGGGCCACGTCCTCGTCGAAGGCTCCGCCGCCACCGACGATGTGGCGCGAGGCGTCGACGCCCGCGTCCTCCATCAGCCGGAAGATCTGGCGGCGCTGGTGCGGCAGGGCCAGCGAGACGACGGTGCCGCTCTGGCCCGCCCGGGCCGTACGGCCGGAGCGGTGCAGGTAGTCCTTGTGGTCACCGGCCGGGTCCACGTTCAGCACCAGGTCGATGCCGTCGACGTGGATACCGCGCGCGGCGACGTCCGTGGCGACGAGCACATTGACGTACCCGTCCTTGAAGTCGGCCAGGGTGCGGGTGCGCGCGCCCTGCGTCATGCCGCCGTGCAGCGCGTCGGCGCGTACGCCCGCGTCGCACAGCTGCTCGGCGACGCGGTCGGCGCCCAGCTGCGTCCGTACGAAGATGATGGTGCGGCCCTTGCGCGCCGCGATGGCGGCGGTGACCGGCGCCTTGTCCTTCGGCTTCACGACCAGCACATGGTGGGTCATGGTCGAGACGGCGCCCGCCGACGGGTCCACCTCGTGGGTGACCGGGTCGACCAGGTAGCGCTTGACCAGGGTGTCGATCTCGTTCTCGAGCGTGGCGGAGAACAGCAGCCGCTGCCCGCCCCGCGGCACCAGGTCGAGGATCTCGGTGACCTCGGGCAGGAAGCCCATGTCGGCCATCTGGTCGGCCTCGTCGAGGACCGCGATCTGCACCTTGTCCAGGGACGCGGCACCGCGCTCGATGATGTCGCGCAGCCGGCCCGGGGTGGCGACGAGGATGTCCACGCCCCGCTCCAGCGCGTAGATCTGATTGCCCATCGAGGTGCCGCCGCAGACGACCTTGAGCTTGAGGCCGAGAACGTCGCCGTAAGGCTGGAGCGCGTCGCTCACCTGCATCGCGAGCTCGCGGGTCGGGGTGAGGATCAGCCCACGGGGGCGCTTCTTCTCGGTGTGGCCGCCGGCCAGCGTGGTCAGCAGCGGAAGGCCGAACGAGAGCGTCTTGCCGGAGCCGGTACGGCCGCGGCCGAGGATGTCGCGTCCGGCGAGGGCGTCGGGGATCGTCGCGGCCTGGATCGGGAAGGGCGTGGTGACGCCGTTCTGCGCCAGCTTGCGGACGATCTGCTCGGGGAGGCCGAGGTCGGCGAATGTGATGTCGGGCACCTTAGGGCTGTCGGTGTCGGGGGCTTCCGTGGCGGCTTGCTCGGATGACGCTGCTGACGCCGTTGACGCCGTCTGACCGGTCTGGCCGGTCTGCTCTGCCTGCGCGTCCTGCGCGAACGGCTCGGCCGGGGAGGCCAGGGAGGCCGGGGCGGTCAGCTCGCTCGACTGGCTCGACTCGCTCGTCTCGTCGAGGGCGGGCATGACGGCGTGATCAGTGGAAACGGACATGCGAAATGCGAAACCTTCCGGAGTCTCGGCACGCGCCCAAACTCCGTGTGTTGTCGCAAACGACCGCCTCTATGCGGTCAGCCACGGGATGGCAAGGAACGCGCCTCGCGGCGCACTTCTACGAGGCGCCGGGCAAATGGGATCAAACGATCTACCACCATACGCACCCTCACCCCCCAAGAGCAAATTCGCTCTATCGGCGCTGGCCAGCGGCAGCCGGGGCACGGGCCGGTGGCTGTGTCGGGTCGGCCGGGTCTGATGACCACGGACCCTACTACGGGCCCCTATGAGCACCGGCCCCATCCCGCGAGCACAGGCCCTATCCGGCAAGCACGGGCCCTATCCCGCGGGCTGGTCCGACGGGGAGGCGGGCGCGGTCGGGGGCTCGGGGTCGGTCGGCTTCGGGTCCGGCGCGCTCGGCGGTGGGCTCGACGGCCGGGGCGCGGGCGGCGCGTCGGACGGGGTGGCGCCGCCCGGCTGCGGCGGGGCGGAGGGGGCCGGGCGGTGGTGCGGGGCGCCCTTCTTGCCGGGCGGGGCCGAGGGCTCGGCCTCGGGGTCGGTCGCGGAAGCCGAGGCCGACCGGTCCTCGCCGTCCTTCTTCTTCCCCTTCTCGCCCTTCGCCCCCTTCCCGTCCTTCTCGTCCCGGTCGGAGTCGGCGTACGCCCGCCCCCTGCCGTCCGACCGCACCACGGCGCCGCCCGTGTCCGCCGCCTCGCCCTTCTGGTGGGAGCCGCGGTGTTTGTCCGGCCGTTCGGGGTCGTCGGAGATGCTCATGCAGCCGCCCAGCGCCATGGCGACGGCCACGAGCGCCGCGACCGCCGCCCCGCGCACGGCGGCACGGGGCGCGTGCGGGGAGGTCCGGGGGGCACCGGCGGAACGGGCGGTGCGAGGAGCGGGGGATCCGGGCACGGGAGATCCGGGCATGCGCGGGACACCTCCAGACGGCAGGGATGTGACGCCCTGCCCAACTGGCCCCGCCCCGCCCAGGACACGCATGCGGTACGGACCCGGCCCGTCGCGTAGACCGCGCGTCCGGCGTCGGGCGTAGCCGGGGGTGGCCGGAGGCGGTGTGGGCAGCGGAATCTGCTGGAGTCCGCGATCAGGCCGTAGCCGGGGATCAGGCTCAGCCGTAGCCGGGTCGGGCTCAGCCGTAGCCGGGTCGGGCTCAGCCGTAGCCGGGGATCAGCCGTAGCCGAGCGCGTGCAGCCGCGCGTCGTCGATCCCGAAGTGGTGCGCGATCTCGTGGACCACGGTCACCTCGGTCTCCTGGACGACGTCCTCCCGCGTCTCGCTCATCCGCAGCGTGGGACCCCGGTAGACGGTGATCCGGTCCGGCAGGACGCCCGCGTACCACTCACCCCGGTCGGTGAGCGGCGTCCCCTCGTAGAGCCCGAGCAGCTCGGGATCGTCCGCCGGTGGCTCGTCCTCCACGAACACGGCGACGTTGTCCATGAGCCGCGTCAGCTCCGGCGGGATCCGGTCCAGCGCCTCGGCGACCAGTTCCTCGAACTCCTCGCGCGTCATCTCCAGCACGAGGCCATTGTCGGGCAGTCGGGCCCGGAAAGAAGCCGTCGGCGCCAAGCTATCCGCGCCGGACGCGTCCGGCCGCCGTGGCGCACCACAGCCGGCGCGGACCGCGGCCCGCCCCCGCGCCCGCAGGCATACGCCCCCGCGCGGCCGGGCATACGGGATCAATGGCCCGCGAACCGCTCCGGCTGCTCCGTGCCACCGCTCAGCGCGCGGGCACCCTGGCCGTCTCCCCTCTTCGCCGCTTCCGCCGCCCTTCGCAGACCGCGTCCGCCGCTGCTTCCCCCGATCGCACGGCGGTCGCCTCCACGCCGTTCGACCCCACGGCGCTCGATCCCACGCCGTTCGACCCCACGGCGCTCGATCCCGCCGCGCGCCCCCGCCCCCTCGTCCGCGCCGCCGGGCTGGCCGCCGTGACCGTCCTCGGCGCCTGGATCGGACTGCTGGTGGTCGGCAGCGTCCACATCTCCGTGGGCCCGATGGACACGCGGATGGCGCTGCGGCCGTCCTTCACCGGCGGCACCAAGATCAACGTGGCCCCCCTGGGCGCGCTCGAGCTGAACAGCCACCACGCCCCGCTCCGCCTGGACGTGGACGTGGACCGGCTCGACCCCATACGGTCCCAGGCCCTCGTCGACCACCCCGAGCGGCTCTCCGGGCTCCAGGACGAGGTCGCGAGCGATGTCACCCGCGGCACCCTCGGCCTCGCGGTCCGCTCCTGCGTCGCCGTGGTCTTCGGCGCCACCGCGCTGGGCCTGGCGGTCTACCGCCGCCCGCGCCGGGCGCTGGCCGCCGGAGGGCTCGCGCTCACGCTGCTGACCGCCTCCGGCGGCGCCGTCTACGCCACGTGGAACCCGAATTCCGTCCTGGAGCCGCGCTACTCCGGGCTGCTCTCCAGCGCCCCCTCGGTGGTGGGCAACGCGCGCAGCATCGTGACCGACTTCGACGTCTATCAGCGGGAGTTGGCCCGGCTGGTGACCAATGTCACCCAGCTCTACGAGGCGACCTCGACGCTCCCCGCGTACCAGCCCGACCCGACCACCATGCGAGTGCTGCACATCTCGGACGTCCATCTCAATCCGGCCGCGTGGCACATCGTTCAGTCGCTGGTGCGGCAGTACAAGGTCAACGTGATCATCGACACGGGCGACACGATGGACCACGGCACCTCCGCCGAGAACGGCTTCCTCGACCCCGTCTCCGACCTCGGCGCCCCCTATGTCTGGGTGCGCGGCAACCACGACTCGGCGTCGACCCAGCGCTACCTCGCCAAGCGCAGGGGGGCGCATGTCGTGGACAACGGCGAGGCGATCAGCGTCGCCGGGCTGCGGATCGCGGGCATCGGCGATCCGCAGTTCACCCCCGACCGCTCCGCGGCGGCCGCCGGCGACGCGGCCGAGCACAGCGCCGGACGGCGGCTGGCCGAGGCGATCCGGGACCGCAGGGCCGCCGGCGCCCCGGTCGACATCGCCCTCGCCCACAACCCGATCGCCGCCCGCGAGACCGACGGCACCGTGCCGCTCGCCCTCACCGGCCATGTCCATCACCGCCGTACGGAGGTGCTCCCCGGCGGCACCCGGCTGATGACCGAGGGGTCGACGGGCGGCAGCGGGCTGCGCGCGGTGGACGACGGCACACCGGACACGGTGCAGGCGTCGGTCCTCTACCTGGACCGGGACACGCGGCGGCTCCAGGCGTGGGACGAGATCGACCTGGGCGGTCTGGGCCTGGCGAAGGCCGAGGTCAGCCGTCATCTGCCGGCCGAGAACCGCCCGGGGGCGACACCGACGCCCACCACTCCGTAAACCGTTTTGGCGAACCTCACCGGCATCCCATATGCTTCTCGCGTCCCCGAAAGCGCCGCGAGGCGCCCAGGTGGGCCATCGGCCCTCATCGTCTAGTGGCCCAGGACGCCGCCCTTTCAAGGCGGTAGCACGGGTTCGAATCCCGTTGGGGGCACCACCTTCTTTGAGTCACCGCAGGTCGGAACGTACCTGCCGGTGACTTTTTTCATGCGCGCCGCACGGCGGCCCCGCGCCTCGCGCGCCTCCGGCGGCTCCCGCGCATCCCGCACCTCCCGGAATCTCTCCCTCCCCGACGCGGTTGTACGTACGCGTACGCAACGGCACCGGACCCGCCGCAGACCCCACGCGAGGGAGCGCAGATGACCGTCCAGGACGTCGACCAGGTGAGCTTCGCCGAGGAGTGGGAGCGCTGGCACCGCGCCCATGAGCAGGCGCTCGCCGACCCCCATGGATTTCTCGCGATCACCAGCCTGCGCTGGCTGAGCCCGGAGCCGACCCGCTTCGAGGACGCCCCCGGGGCCTGGTCCAGCGGCCCGGAGGGCGTGGTGGTCGAACTCGCCGAGGGCGAGGAGCTGACGATCGACGGCACGGCGGTGCACGGGCGGTACGTCTTCGGGACGATCGCCGAGCGGGCCAGCGTGTACGCGGGGTACGGCGACGCGGTGATCGAGGTCGCCAAGCGCGGCGGCCACGACATCGTCCGCCCCCGCCACCCCGGCAACCCCCTCCGCACCGACTTCACCCGCACCCCCGCCTACGCCCCCGACCCCCGCTGGGTCCGCACCGGCCGCTACCTCCCCTTCGACGAGCCGCGCGCGATCACCGTGGGCGCCGTGGCGGAGGGTCTTGAGCACGTCTACGACGCGCCCGGGCAGGTCGAGTTCGAGCTGGACGGCGAGACGTTCCGGCTCACCGCCTTCAACGGCAAGCGGCCCGGCAGCCTGATGGTGCTCCTCACCGACGCGACCTCGGGCGTGACCACGTACGCCGCCAACCGCTCCCTCCAGATCGACGCCCCCGACGAGGCCGGCCGCGTCACCCTCGACTTCAACCGCGCCACCAACCTCCCCTGCGCCTACACCGACCTCGCGACCTGCCCCCTGCCACCCACCGAGAACCGCCTGCCGGTCGCGATCGAGGCGGGCGAGAAGATCCCCCTGGAGCGCGGCGGCCGCCCCTGACCCGGGCCGAGACCGACGGAACCCGGGCGGACCCGGCCAGGGCCGGGCCCGCCCGGTGAGCGGTCAGAACACGGCCGGAGGTCTGATACGCTGATCCAGCGACATCGACGCGGCGGAGAAAAATCAAGGCCCCGATTCGAAGATCGCAAGGAGTGCGAATCCACCAGGGAAATCCCGTTGGGAGCGCACCCCACATGTGCGAGACTCGTGCTCGTACGCGCAAGGTCCTGTGGAGCAGTTTGGAGTGCTCGCCACCCTGTCAAGGTGGAGGCCGCGGGTTCAAATCCCGTCAGGACCGCTGCGGCTGGGTAGCTCAGTTGGTACGAGCGTCCGCCTGAAAAGCGGAAGGTCGCCGGTTCGACCCCGGCCCCAGCCACCGCAGCCCTCACCAGGGCAGAGCCCCCTCCCGGGTCATCCGGAGGGGGCTTCTTCGTTAACCGTGACGTCCACAGCACGCACCGTAAGAGCACAGGCCCAGGGAGTGACATGCTGGGCACCGCGTCAACGGAGGGGAGTGGGTTCATGCGGTGGACCGTCCATGGCGAACGGCAGATCTACAGCAACCCTTGGGTCAACCTGTGGCTGGTCGACGTACAGCAGCCCGACGGGCGCCGCTGGGAACACCACGTCGTACGCATGCGACACCTCGCCGTCGCCGCGGTGGTCGATGACCACAAACGCGTCCTGATGATGTGGCGCCACCGGTTCATCACGGACGCCTGGGGCTGGGAACTGCCCATGGGACTCATCGAGCCCGGCGAGACCCCGGAACAGGCCGCCGCCCGCGAGGTCGAAGAAGAGACCGGCTGGCGGGTCGAGGCGATGAAGCCCCTGGTGTACGCGCAGCCCGCGAACGGGATCACCGACTCCGAGCACCATGTCTTCCGCGCCGATGGGGCCACCTACACCGGGCCGCCGACAGAGCTGAACGAATCGGACCGGATCGAGTGGATCCCCCTATCAGAGATAAGGGGGATGATCGACCGCCGCGAGATCGTCAGCAGCGGCAGTCTGGTCGGCCTGCTGTATCTGCTGCTAGACGAGGCCACCAAGAGCGCCGGCTAGCCAAGTGACTCTCGCAGCCGCTGCTCGAACCTGATCACCGGTGCCTCACGGGCGTACGGGGCCAGACGGCGGTGGAATTCATGGAGATGCCCAGCGACTCGGGGAGAGTCGATCACGCTGCTGAGCTCGAGTGCGAGTCCGGCGCTGTGACATGCGTCGCCGAGCTTGCCCTGCTCGAGCTGGGTGCTGGCGAGCCAGAAGGCGTGCAGGGCCCGTCCGCGCTGCTGTCCGGACGTTTCCCGGCGCAGTCCCTCGGCGATGAGGGGTTCGGCCCGTGGGGCCTCGCCAAGCCGGGCCAGGGCGATTCCCGTGTCGACGATGAGCTTGGTCTCGTCGAAATAGCGCACCCAGGAGGGCGCCTCGTCCGTCCGGCCGCGTGCGCATTCGAAGGAGTCGCGGGAACGGTCGATGGCCTGATGGCAGGCGGAGGCGTCGCGAAGGGTGGCGTGGGCGAACGCTTCGCGCAGGTGCAGCATGGACATCACCAGGGGCTGGTCACCCACTGCCCGGGTGACGTCCTGAGCCTTGCAGGCGAGAGTGATGGCCTCTGCCGGATTGCCGTCATAGGTGGCATGCAGGCTCATACAGGACAGCACATTGGCCACGAAGAGACGATCTTCGTGCTCCCGCGAGAGGCTGAGGGCCTGGCCGAAGTAGATACGTGCCGTGCTGTACTGACAGGCGTCGAAATACGCCCAGCCCGCAAGGCGGGCCAGCTCTGCGGCGAGGGACCGCAGGTCCCGGCCCAGTGCATCCCCGGCATGCCGCATTACCTGCGTTACGTAGGTGAGGCTTCCGACGACCGCAGGCCGCAGTGGCGCACCACCGTGCTGGTCGTCCCGACGCCAGTAGTCCTCCACCGAGGAGCGCAGCGCGGCGAGCGTGGAGCGGGTGACCTGTGAGTCGGCCAGTGGCAGTAGGTCATCCAGGCTTTCCCCAGCAGCAGGAGCGGAAGCCGCTGCCCCCTGTGCAAGCCGTGGCCCGGATACCTGGCTCCGCTCGCTCTCCGGAGCCAATGCGGCGACTTCCCAGGGCCGATGCGCCAGGCCCAGCATCGCACCGGGGATGCGCAGCCCATCGGCGACTCTCTCGATCACATCGATATGGGCAAGACCACGACATCCAGCCATGATCTCGCCGACCCTGCTGGGCGTCATGCCGCAAAGGGCGGCGATGCGCGAGGGATAGATCCCTGCCTTGAGCTTGACCAGCTGGAAGATGCGGGTGAAGTCGCGTTTCTGGCATGCGTCCTGCCACTCAGGGCTGGCCAACAAGGCTGCTGGCAGCAGTCGATGAGGCTGCGACGCGGACACTCGTGCCCCTCTCCCTCGTCCTGCGGCAGCAGGCTGTCCGGGTGGTCAAGCGCCGATGATTTTACCCACGTTGGGTAATCACCATGACCTGTTTCAGTGACGACCGTTGCGATGAGCTAGCCCCCCTGGAACCACCCGCGACGAGGGGACGCAATGCTCCCGATGACCAACGACAACCAGCAGCACACCATCGCCCAACACTGGGCGATGCAATTCACCTCCACGCCCAGGTGTGTCCGCCTCGTCCGGAGCCTGGTCGACAAAACCCTGCTGAGCTGGGCCTACGGACGAGAGGACATTGACCGTACGGTCCTGGTCTGCAGCGAGTTGGCGACCAATGCCGTACGGCACGGCCACAGGCGCGGTCACCGCTTCGAAGTCCGCCTGAGCGACGAAGGCGCCACGTGCCTGGTTGAGGTCTCCGACGCCCTCAGCCGTCGGTTGCCCCGCCTCATGGAGACCAGCGATGAGGACGAGCACGGTCGAGGTCTCCAACTCGTCTCCGCGCTTGCCGAGGAGATGGGGCACCGCGCCCGCAATCCCATCGGCAAAACCGTCTGGGCCCGCATGGCTCTCGTCACGCCGAAGGAGGAAACCCGTGCATGAGCTGATCGCCGCTCCATTCCTCGGCCATCATCTCCTCGTACGTCCCGGCAGTACCGGAGCCGCCCGGCTCCCAGCCACCGCGTACCGGGAGTTGAAGACGGCCGTAGCCTCCACACCGCCCTCAAATGACCGCATCTTTCCCAAGCTCAGAGCGCGGGTTCGATTCCCGTCACCCGCTCCAGCACAAAGCCCCGGGCCCCCCGGCCCGGGGCTTGTTTGTTGCTTAGACCTCTCTAGGCGTCCCGTGCCTGACGGGCTCTGGGCTGCCTCCCAGTGTGTGTGCGTACGCGAGCATCCAGGGTGGCGGCGATCTCCTTCTCGCGGTCGAGGTTGGACTGCATGCCCGACCCAGACCGGGTAGGCCATCGCCCAACCCGCTCCACCGACGCGGTGAAAGTGCACCTATATGCGACGAAAAGCGTTCACATCCCCACCTCTAAATTAAATCGATAGACGTCAAATCTGTTATCGTCCGTCGAGGGTCGACCGACGCACCCCAAAGTGTCGATTAATCGCCTGAATGTCGTCACGATCCTTTTCTCGACCGAGGCGAACTTTCCACTCAATCACCCTGAAGAGGGGAGCGAACATTATTCCACTGAATACTTCACATTCACTGAAGAGCTGATCGACATCGTAGTCGAACCATCCGTTCAGTACCTCGATCTCACCTGAGGCAAGGACAATATGATCGACATAACCAAGCGGTGCTAACGAAGGTACTCCGAGGCGTAGAGCCTTCTCCCATGCGGCCCCCCGAGCCACAATATCCAAGTCACCGACACTCGACCTAATGCCATGAGCCAGCATGGGACCACTTCCAGCAACAAAAAAGTCGTTGACCGGAAGTTCCAGTGAGATCAGCTTTTTAAAGAGAGGCTGCTCGCTTAGATCCATGCCAACTCCTAGATGGGCGACAATCCAAGGGCAAGTCTGGTGGCGCACGATACCAGTAAAGCTGACGCCACACTCGCCAATGTCCCAACTAGGTAGTAGTCGGCAACCAGCTTCCCTCCTTGGCTGATCCCGGGAGCGCGGGTGAATGACTTTGCCGCAATTACCAGCGCAGCCGCCTCCGGCTTCCCCGACGCCAGAAATCCAAACAAAAGAATTCTCTCAATCCAACCGATGTGAGCAGCCGATGCGACAAACTCCCTAATATCTGACCCGAGCACCCCAGTAGCCACATTCGATTCGATTTCATCGACTAGCGGTTTGACGATTCTGGCTATGACGTCTCCGCACCCAACTACAGCGATTAAGCCACCAGACATCACGACAAATACGCGATCACTGTTCGACAGTTCCTCAAGACGATCAAAGGTAGCCCCTGCCCCGATGTAAGCGTAGGCAGCCACCACAACTAGCAGCATAGCAACCGCAGCATACCCGGCGGCCGTAAAAACTGGAATCGCTGCCGAGTTCAATCCCCCAGAAAACGACCCCCACGGCCTGCAGAAAAGCGCGACCGAGAGGCTGGATAAGAACGTAGCCCCGACAATCACCCACGCCTTACATCCGAGATCAAGCGGAAATATCGCCAAAGCGGAATAGATCAAGGCAAAAGAGATCGCATACCACGGCCTTTTATACCAGGACAACCCGGCGGGAACAATCAATGCAGCACTAACAGAAAAAGCTACCCTAGCGAATTCCACAGGCCCCTCGCACTGTCGAGTGGAAGATGTTATTCATGCAGCATGGAGTCACGACTCTGCCGCATTGCGGTCAATTACCCTAAGGGAGGAGACGGCAACCCTACGAAGTCGTATGGGGTGGTACGAACGCACGCCGACGCGCCAGGACGGGGAGATGGCGTCATCTGTGACGCCAACGGTCCGACCGACCGCCTCACAGCCCACCAGATCGCAGCGACCGCCCCGCTCGTAGTTCGTGACGAAGTGCGGCCCCGCACCAGATGCGCACCAGATAGTGCGGTAAACAGCGGTCAATGACAGGTGCTGCGGCGGGCAGCCCAGCCCGCCATCAGCACTCATTTCCGCTTGTCAGCGGCATGATCAGCGTCAACCGCCCCGTGATTCCCAAGCTCAGGGGCCTACACATGCTCCACGACAGGCCAGTTCCGGCAACACAGCATCCTGCCCAGACGCTCCCGCAACTGAAATCAGCCAACACTCTGAGTAAAGCTACTGCCAAGTATGTAGCGTCAGCGGTCACACAGTTCTCCAGAACGCAACCACAGCTTGCGTTTGCAGTGACGCAAGGTGTTTACCGTTCCCGCAGGGCATCCGAGAGTCATCCTGCAAGGTGAGCGGCGTGGCCGACATCAGCTAGCGTCCTGCCGTCACAACGAAGCCCACCTGACCGCGCATGCTGGCAGGCCGAGCGGCAGGTGGGCTACTGAACCCGGAGGCTCAGCTATGAGTTTGTCCCTTGCCGTGCAGTGCGTGTCAAACCCGAGGCAGCGTCTGTGGGTGGTTACGGTCCTCGTACTAGTTGTGCTCGCATGGCCAATGTGGGCCAAGGTTGTGGGTGCCTATGCAGATGCTGCGGGCTTCTTCACGTTGTTCCTCGCAGCCAGTGGTACAGCCACGAAGTACAGCAACGGCAGCAACTGGCAAGGACCGGTAGTCACCTTGTAGTGCCGAACCGAGCCTCTATGAGTGCTCGCGACCGATCCAGGTCGAGCTACGGATCAGAAGGCTCCTGACATCCACAGCTGACATCAACGACGCCGGACAGGGGCGTACACCATCGCTCTTGTCCGGCCACAGCGGCGGCAGGCCACACTGCCGTGGCGGCTTCGTGATCGAACTTGTAAGGCGGTGGTCAGCGAGTGCTGTACGGCAGCGAGGTGCAGCAACCAGCGAGACCGCGACCGACTGTCATCCGCTCCAGGGAACCAACCGACCAGCTCACCAAACCTCAACGACCGCAGGCGAAGAGGCCGCCTGACGCCAGCCGTGACGCCAACGGCCGCGTACGCCGACGCCAGCAGCGGACGTCAGCGGACCATCGGGCCAGGCGAAACGGGCCCCGGCGGCCACCGCACCCCGCCTGAAAAGCGGAAGGTCGCCGGTTCGACCCCGGCCCCAGCCACCGCAGCCCGCACCAGGGCAAAGCCCCCTCCCGGGTCCATCCGGAGGGGGCTTCTTCGTTGTCCGTGACGCCCCCGGCACACACCGAAGGAGCCCTTGGGGCAACCTCTGACTGGTCGACGTACGGCACCATCGGTTCATCACCGACGCCTGGGGCTGGGAACTGCCCGATAAGAGGTTCGGAAAATCGTCCCCGCGTCCTTGGCACGACCTGCGGGCCAGTCGCGAGGTCAGTCGGCCAGCAGGGTGTCGAGCCAGTCGAAGGTGCGCTGGTGGAACAGGAACATCGCGCCCTCGTGGCAGTGCTCGCCCGCGCCTTCGTCCTCGCGGAAGGAGATCAGCTCCTTCTGGCAGGTCAGCTCGTCGAACAGCTGCTGCGGCTGTCCCTTGAAGAACTGGTCGTTCTCGGCTTCGAGTACGAGTGTCGGGCAGGTGATGTGGTCGGCGATGCCCGCCATGGTGTACGCCTCGGTTGCCTTGACCAGCTCGTCGAAGTCGGGCACACCGAAGGTCCACCGGCCGTTGCGCACCACCCACCGCACCATGGTGTTCTGCGCCATCAGCGCCTCGATGCCGCCGGGCGTCGAAGCGGCGCGGCCGGCGGTCGCGGCGATGACCGCGTGGAAGTCGTAGACGCCGTCGTACAGCACGCATGCGGCGAGGCGGTGCTCGAAGGCGGCCGCCCTCGCGGCGAGGTAGCCGCCGAGGCTCATGCCGATCAGCACGAGCCGCCCAGTGTCCACCTCGGGCACGGTGAGCGCGAAGTCGACGACCGGAGCGACCACGGCCTCCCAGTCCGGCCGGAAGTGCAGGCCCTGGTCGCGGACGGTGCTGCCCTGGCCGGGGCCGTCGAACGCGATGACGTTGTAGCCGCGCCGCAGCGCGCCCGCGGCCAGCGCGAAGTAGTCCTCCTCGAGGGTGGAGTCGTACCCGCCGTGGAAGAGCACGGTCGGGCGCGGGGTGCCCGAATCGTCGACGAGGAAGAGGTAGCCAGGAAGCGTGGTGTCCTCGTACGGGATGCGCAGGGCGCGGGCCGGAGTGTCGAGCAGGGGGGCCGCGTCGGCGAACGTCTGCTGGGAGGCCTTGGCGAGCCGCGCCGACTCGGCGTCGGTGGCGGGGTTCTCGCGGCGGTAGAAGTCGGCGGTCCGGTAGTAGTTGGACGCGCGCAGCAGCGCCTCCCGGGCGCTGACGCGGTGACCGGCGGCCAGCGCGTCCCGGCCGATGCGCTCGATGCGCGCCGCCGTCGCGGCCCACTGGGCCGACCAGGCCTCCTCGTCCCCCTCTGGGATCTGCCGGCAGGTGACCAGGACCTCGCCGAGGTCGGCGCCCGCATAGGCGGCGTAGCCCGCGGCGCGCAGTGCCTCGAAGGAGAAGGACTCGTCGTCGTAGAGGAATTTCATCGTGGGGCTCCTTTCCGAGAATGGAACGGAACGGCACCGTTCCGCCATGCTCAAAGGTAGCACGCATGGAACGGAACCGTTCCGTTCGTTATGCTCGGGAGCATGACAGCACAGCAGAAGAAGGGCCGGCCGGCGACCGGCGGGGCGGCCCTGCGACAGCGGGTCACCGAGGCGATCACCGAGGCGGTCTTCGCCGAACTCGCCGAGGCCGGGTACGCGCGGATGTCGATGGAGTCGGTGGCCCGGCGTGCCGAAGTGGGCAAGGCCGCGCTCTACCGGCGCTGGCCCTCGAAGCAGGCGATGGTCACCGAATTGATCCGGAGCAAGGTCACCGACGCGCTCCCGCCCACGCCGGCCACGGGCGCCCTGCACACCGACCTGCGCGAGCTGTTCGCCACCTTCCGCGGCCAACTGGCCAATCCGCTACTGGCCCGGATCGCGGCCGGGCTGCTCGCCGAGGCCAGCCACAACGACGCTCTGGCGGAGGGGCTCCACACCGGAGTGACCGCACCGCGGCGGGCGGCGGCGCGCGCGATACTGCAGGGCGCGATCGACCGCGGCGAACTTCCCCCCGGGCTGGATCTGGACCTCGGCACCGACCTGCTGATCGCACCGCTCGCATTCCGCATACTGGTCACACGGGGCCGCAGCGACGATGAGTATCTGGAAACGCTGACCACCGCGATCGAGGCGGCGTTGCGCGCGGCCGCCCACTAACCTCGCCGGTTCGACCCCGACACTGACCCCGACCCTGACCCCCGCCACCGCAACCCTCACCAGGGCAGAGCCCCGTTGAGCGCGCCAGCGGGGGCATCGACAGCAAGGCGGGCAGCGCCTCGGGCGGGTCCTCGTCGGCGAGCCGCTGCACCAGCGACCACCTCCGGCGGGCGGGTCACCTTCGACATCACCTTCCTGGCGTCGGCCCGGTCAGCACCCCGGAGTGAGCCGGTCAGCGCCCCCACAGGGCACAGCCCCCTCCCGGTGCATCCGGAGGGGGCTTCTTCATCGCCTGCCACGCCCACGGGGGCGCTCTTGTCCCGCATCAACGATCAGACGGAGGCGCAGATGGCGAAGACGCTGATGCCCACGTTGTCGGCGGAGGTCTGGCGGCCCAGCCCGATCCAGCCCCTCTCGTCATCGGTGGGGAAGCTGCCGACGAGGATGGCGGTGTTGCCCCGGGCCTCGGCACCGCCGCCGATGACCTTCTTCCCCGGCGGGCAGTACACCGTGCGCCGCTGGAAGTTCGGGACGTTCTCATTGGGCAGGGTGACCACCTCGTAGCCGGGCACGCCCTCGTCGGCGCGGGGGGCTTCGTGGGAACCGGTCGCCTCGGAGTTGTGGGAGGCGGGCGTCACTGAGCTGTGGGAGGCTGTCGCCCCGGAGTTGTGGGAAGCGGGCGTCTCTGAGCTGGGGGAGGCTGTCGTCCCGGAGTTGTGGGAAGCGGGCGCCTCCGAGCTGGGGGACTCGGTCCCCTCGGAGTGTTGGGGCATGGTCGCCTCGGCGCTGTAGGAACCGGTCGTCTGGTCGTCGCCGTCCTGTGTCGCCGACGCGACGCCAGGCGTCAGCACCAGGGTCAATGCCGCGGCAGCGATGACGAGCCTTCCACCCATAGGTGTCTTCTCCTTCGTCACGGTCCCCGGGCGGGGCCGACACCGTGAAAGCGTGACCAGACGAAGCGGAGAGTAAGGCATGAAAGTATGCCTATCCCACGAACGTGGGACGTGTGAGAGGCGTACGGGTGCAGCCCTCCTGAGCGGCCGGAGGCCGTCAGTTCACGTCCTGTCCCGGTGAGCGGAACGCCGCCGTTCCCGCCATGAGAACCAGCTGCGAACAATCCCCCAACACACCCGAGCCGCAGGTCTTGATCCCATCCGAAGCGGCCATTGGAGAGCCGACATGGCAGACGTGAAGGGCACCCCGCGCGAAGTACGCAAGGCAGCGATCGCAAGTTTGTTCGGTAGCGCATTGGAGTGGTACGACTTCTTCCTCTACGGCACGGCCGCCGCGCTCGTCTTCAACTCCCTCTTCTTCCCGACCTTCGATCCGCTGGTGGGAACGATCGCCGCCTTCGGCACCAACGCGGTGGGGTTCCTCGCCCGGCCGCTGGGCGGCATCGTCTTCGGGCACTTCGGTGACCGGATCGGCCGTAAGTCGATGCTGGTGACCACTCTGGTGATCATGGGCGTCGCCACCTGCCTGATCGGCCTGCTGCCCACCTACGCCACCATCGGGGCCTGGGCGCCGGTGCTGCTGGTGGCGCTGCGGATCGTGCAGGGCATCGCCGTCGGCGGCGAGTGGGGCGGCGGGGTGCTGATCGTCAGCGAACACGCGCCGAGCCACCGCCGCGGCTTCTACTCGGCCTGGAGCCAGACCGGTGTGGGGCTCGGGTTCGTCCTCTCCGCCTCCGCCTACGCGCTCGCCCAGGCGGTGACCACCAAGGAGTCCTTCCTCGCCTGGGGATGGCGCGTTCCGTTCGTGGTCGGCATCCTGCTCACCGCCGTCGGGCTGCTGATCCGGCTCCGGATCATGGAGACGCCCGCGTTCCGGGAGAAGGAGTCGGAGCCGAAGAAGTCCACCCCGCCGCTCATCGACGTCATCCGCACCCACCCCAAGTCGATTCTGATCGCCTTCGGGGCCCGGGTCGCCGAAACCGGTGCGAGCTATCTCTTCCTCACCTTCAGCCTCTCCTACGCGGCCGAGGTCGGGGTGGGCAAGGGGGTGGTGCTGGCCGCGCTCGTGGTGGGGATGCTGTTCGAATCGTTCGCGATGCCGATGTTCGGGGCGCTCTCCGACCGCATAGGACGCCGCCCGGTGTACATCGGGGGCGCGGTCGCGGTGATCGTCTGGGCCTATCCGTTCTTCGCGATGTTCGACACGCGCGATCCGGTGCTGATCTTCGTGGCGATCTTCGTCGCGGTCGTGATCGGCCATGGGGCGATGATCGGCACCCAGCCGGCGTTCTTCACCGAACTCTTCGCCAGCCGGGTGGCCTACAGCGGGCTCGCCCTGGGGCATGAGCTCGCGTCGATGATCGTCGGCGGGTTCTCCCCCATCATCGCCACCGCGCTGCTCGCGTGGGCGGGGGCGTCCTGGCCGGTCGCGCTGTTCCTGATCGTCATGGGCGCGGTCACGGTCTTCGCCGTGGCGGCGGCTCCCGAGACCAACCCGGCCGTCCTCAAGAACCGCAAGGCTCCGGAGGGATCGGAGGCGCCGGAAGAGCCGGCGGAGCCGGAGGCGCCGGAAGAGCCGGAGGCGCCGGAAGAGCCGGAGGAACCGGAGGAGGAGGCCGAGGTGACGTTCCGGACCGTCTGACGGGCCCCCGGCCCCGTTCTCGTATCGCCGCCTGGGTGTGCCGCACCCAGGCGGCGCGCGTCCTGGTTGACCCCCGCTGACCTGCGCAGACTGGGTCGGGATTCGGATCGGGATGCAAGTCGAGACGCGGGTCGGATCCCGGTCGAGAGCGAGACGAGGAACGGAGCGCCCATGTCTGGACGTCTGCACGGCAAAGTCGCCCTGATCACCGGAGCGACGGGAGGGATCGGCGCGGCCACCGCCGAACTCTTCGCACAAGAGGGAGCACGGCTGCTCCTCGCCGATGTGGCCGCGGAGCCGCTGAAGGCTCTGGAGAAACGGCTCGAGGAGCGCGGCGGCACCGACGTGACCTCGGCCGTTCTCGACGTCGCCTCGGCGGAGGCGTGGGGCGATGTGATCGCCACCGTACGGGAGCGCTTCGGCCGCCTGGACGTGCTGGTCAACATCGCCGGGATCCTGGACTGGCCGGGCATCGAGGGCACCGATGAGGCGTCCTGGGACCGCGTCATCGAGGTGAACCAGAAGGGCACCTGGCTGGGGATGAAGGCGGCCATGCCGCTGCTGCGCGCGAGCGGCAGGGGGTCGGTGATCAACACATCCTCGGTGCTGGGGCTGGTGGGCAGCGGTGCGGCGGCCGCGTACCAGGCGTCGAAGGGCGCCGTCCGGCTGCTGTCGAAGACCGCGGCGGTCGAGTACGCCCGCGACAACGTCCGGGTCAACTCGGTGCACCCGGGGGTGATCGCCACTCCGATGATCCAGGACCTCCTGGACGAGCAGGGCGATCAGCAGCCGGACATCGTGCGGACGCCGATGGCCCGCGCGGGCAGGGCGGACGAGATCGCGCCGGCGATGCTCTTCCTCGCGAGCGACGAGTCGTCGTTCGTCACCGGCTCGGAGCTCGTGGTCGACGGCGGGCTCACCGCGCACTGACGGCCGCCGCGTCCCGTCCGACGGAATGGTCCGCTCCCGCCGTACGCTGGGCGGATGACGCGGCTGATCGTGGCGGGCGGAGGGGGCGGGGACGCCGTTGCCGCCGCGGTGCTCGACCGGGCTCTGTACGGGCCCGGGACGGCCGACGACCGGGCGGTGGTCCTGACGTACGCCTGGGACCGGCTGCTCGTCGACCCCGCCCCCGGGCCCCGGGCAGCGGCCGACTTCACCGGTCTGCGGGCGCTGACGCCGAGCGTGTACGCCGTGCCCGAGGACGCGAGGCCCGTGGCGCCCGCCGGGTCCACACTGCCCCGTCTGGCCGCCGAGCTGCCGCACACCTTCGCCCTGCTCGACCCCCACCACGGCGTGGAGGGCATGGTCCGGCAGCTGGAGGAGCTGATCGAGCACCTGGCCCCGGCGTCGATCGACCTGCTGGACGTGGGCGGCGACATCCTCGCGCACGGCGATGAGCCGACGCTGCGGAGCCCGCTCGGGGACGCGCTGTCGCTCGCCGCGTGCGCCCAGGTGAACGCGGAGATCCGGCTGCTGGTCGCCGGGCCCGGGCTGGACGGGGAGATTCCGGTGGAGCTGCTGCACGAACGGCTGGAGCGGGTGGTCCATACGCTGACCGCCGACGACGTCGCGCCCATCGGCCCCGTCATGGAGTGGCATCCGTCGGAGGCCACCGGCATGCTCACGGCGGCGGCGCGGGGGGTGCGCGGGCTGTGCGAGGTACGGGACGCGGGGCTCACCGTTCCCCTGACGGACGACGGGGCCGTGGTCCACGAGGCGGATCTCGACACCGCGTTCCGCCGGAACCGGCTGGCCGGGGCCATCGCCGACACCACCGGCCTCGCCGAGGCCGAGCGGCACTGCCGGGAGGTCTGCGGCTACTCGGAGATCGACTACGAGCGGGAGAAGGCCGCGCGGTTCGGGGCGGCGCCCGAGGGTCCGTTCCGGCCCAGGGCCGTACTCGCCGGGGTCGCCCGCTTCGCGGAGGAGGCCCGCGCCCGCGGGGTCAGCCACACCACCTTCCGCCGTCTCACCGAGGTCCTCGGGCTGAGCGGTGTCCAACGCGCGGATCTGCGGGCGCTGCTGATCGGGACTCAGCCCGAGCGGTACGACGCCCCGCTGTGGCGGCTGTGATCCCCCGGATGGGGTATAGTTGATCTCGCAACGCCGCCCCGGAGGGCGGGAGTTGATGCGTCGGTCGTCTAAGGAAAGATACTCGTCTCCAAACGAGGGATGTAGGTGCAAGGCCTGCTCGGCGCTCCATAGAAACGCGAAGAGGTCCCTCCCCTGGTCGCAGGGGAGGGACCTCTTCGCGTGCCCGCGTGCGGGGGTGTCCGGTGGGTCGTCTTTCCCCTCCCCGCCCCTTCCCGAAACTGGGGCTTCGCCCCAGACCCCGGGCCGGGGTTCTGCCCTGGACCCTGGGGTCCAGGGCAGAACCCCGCCACGCGGCGGAGCCACATATCGATGCTGGGAGAAGGGGCGAAGCGCCGGCCCGGGGCCTGAGGCAGAGCCCCCGGCCCGGGGCCTGGGACAAAGGCCCCGCTCCGGAGCCTGGGGCAGAGACCCGGCCCGCGGTCTAGGGCAGAACTCCCGCCCGGGACCCAGGACAGAACCCCCACCCCGGAGCCCGAGGCAAAGCCCCGCCCGGGGTCTAGGCAAAACCCCCGCCTGGGACCCAGGACAGAACCCCCACCCCCGAACCCGAGACAAACCCCCACCCAGAGCCCAGGGCAAAACCCCCACCCGGAGCCCAGGGCAAAACCCCCGCCCGGAGCCCAGGACAGAAACCCCACCCCCGAGCCCGAGGCAAAACCCCCACCCGGGCCCCAGGACAGAACCCCCACCCCCAAAGCCCGAGACAAACCCCCACCCAGAGCCCCGGGACCAAACCCCCACCCCGAGCCCAGGACAGAACCCCCCACCCCCGAACCCGAGGCAAAACCCCCACCCGGAGCCCAGGACAGACCCCCCACCCCCGAGCCCGAGGCAAACCCCCACCCCGGGGCCCGGGGCTTTGCCCCGGTTTCGGGGAGGGGCGGGGAGGGGAGGGGCCCGCCGCAGGCGGCACGGTCCGCCGGACACCCCCAAAACCTCAGCACCGCGTCGGCGTCGCCCTCGGCGGCCGTCCGCCCGGGTGGCGGTGGCGCCAGGTCCAGAAGACCACGGCGGACACCAGACACCACGCCACCAGCACCAAGAACGGAAAGGCGTGCTGGTGGGCGCGGAAGTAGATCGCGGTGTGCTGGGCGTTGACCGAGGCGCCCGGCGGGAGCCAGCGGCCGATCGCGCCGAGGAGGGAGGGGAGCAGGGGCCAGGAGACGGCGCCGCCGGATGAGGGGTTGCCGAGGAGCACCAACAGCC
The DNA here is from genome assembly GCF_014712245.1 of Streptomyces sp. 5-10. NCBI lineage: Bacteria > Bacillati > Actinomycetota > Actinomycetes > Kitasatosporales > Streptomycetaceae > Streptomyces > Streptomyces sp. 5-10. Next base: position 33,338 of record NZ_JACVYG010000043.1, on the reverse strand, counting down.
CCCAGGTGGGGATGAGTGCCCAGCGCCCGAAGAGGACGTTGAACATGGAGAACACCAGCCCCGAGGTGAACATCGTCAGCGCCAGGATCGCCCAGGACTCCGGGAAGGGGAGCCGGAGCGCGCCCAGCCCCTGGTCGACGATCACCGCGATCGTGAACCCGCCGAGCAGGGCGTACGCGATCATGAAGGTGATCCGCTCGGCCGGGTTGAGCGCGGCGGCGTTCACGCTGAGCTGGATGGCGCCGAGGAAGCCGATGATCGTGGCGGCCAGCGAGATGTAGAAGACCGCGAGGCCGCGCGGATCGCCGGGCTGCAGCGGTTTCACGTCCTTGACCGTGACCGGCACCCCGGACACCCGGCCGACCTTGCCCGCGGCCTGGCCGAGCACCTGGGCGACGGTCGCCCCGGCCGCGCTCGCCACATCCATCCGCACGCCGCGGCCGCGCACCTGGAGGACCGCGAAGACCCGCTGCTCCTCCAGGGACCAGCGGGCCTTGGCGTAGGTCGGGTAGGGATGCAGCCGGAGGGAGGCGTTCAGGGCCTGCTCCATCCCGGCGAGGAACCGGTTCAGCGGGGCGGCGCCGTGAGCGGGGACCACGACGGCGGTGGGGACGTTCCGGGGGGTGGGGTTCGCGAAGGCGTAGGTGTACGAGCCCGCGAAGAGCCCGGCCCCCGCAGAGATGATCAGCACGATGACGGTCGCGGGGAAGAAGGGGGACCGCTTGAAGGCCCTCCACCCCCATCGCGGTGATCGGCGTTCGGGCTCGGGGTCGGGGCGCTGCGCCAGCTCATCGGCCATGAGATCACGCTAAAGCGACGAGCCCATACATATCGCACATATCGCGCAACGCGGCGCGGACGGAAATGGTTCGCCAGCCGTTTTCCGGAGGTGAGATCCTGGGGTCCGTATGTCCACCATGCCTGCCCCCGCCCTGCCCGCCCTGCTGGAGCGGCTGCCCGAGCTGATGCTGCGCGACCAGCAGCGGCTGGGACGCCGGCTCGACGGTGTGCGCCGGATCCGTAAACCCGAGGCCCGTGCGGCCGTGCTCGGCGAGATCGCCGAGGAGATGACGCGTGCCGAGCTGCGGGTCGCGGACCGCCGCGCCGCGGTGCCGGCCATCACCTATCCGGAAGAGCTGCCGGTCAGCCAGAAGAAGGACGCGATCCTCGAGGCCGTCCGTGATCACCAGGTGGTGATCGTCGCGGGTGAGACCGGCTCCGGGAAGACCACCCAGATTCCCAAGATCTGTCTGGAGCTGGGACGCGGCGTCAAGGGCCTCATCGGCCATACGCAGCCGCGCCGGATCGCGGCCCGCACCGTGGCCGAGCGCATCGCCGAGGAGATGCGGTCGCCGCTCGGCGAGTCCGTCGGCTGGAAGGTCCGCTTCACCGACCAGGTGAGCCAGGACACCCACATCAAGCTGATGACCGACGGCATTCTGCTCGCCGAGATCCAGACCGACCGCGAGCTGCGCCAGTACGACACGATCATCATCGACGAGGCCCATGAGCGCAGCCTCAACATCGACTTCCTGCTCGGCTATCTGGCCCAGCTGCTGCCCCGCCGCCCCGACCTCAAGGTCGTGATCACCTCCGCCACCATCGACCCCGAGCGCTTCTCCCGCCATTTCGGCGACGCGCCGATCGTCGAGGTCAGCGGGCGTACGTATCCGGTCGAGGTGCGTTACCGCCCGCTGCTCGAGGAGGGCGGCGAGGACAGCGACCGGGACCAGATCACCGCGATCTGCGACGCGGTCGACGAGCTCCAGGCCGAGGGCCCGGGCGACATCCTGGTCTTCCTCTCCGGTGAGCGGGAGATCCGCGACACCGCCGACGCGCTGAACAAGAAGAAGCTCCCGCTCACCGAGGTGCTCCCGCTGTACGCGCGGCTGTCGCACGCCGAGCAGCACCGGGTCTTCCAGAGACACACCGGCCGCCGGATCGTGCTGGCGACGAACGTGGCCGAGACCTCGCTGACCGTCCCCGGCATCCGCTATGTGATCGACCCGGGCACCGCCCGGATCTCCCGCTACAGCCATCGCACCAAGGTCCAGCGGCTGCCCATCGAGCCGATCTCCCAGGCCAGCGCCAATCAGCGCAAGGGCCGCTGCGGCCGGACCAGCGACGGCATCTGCATCCGGCTGTACTCCGAGGACGACTTCGTCACCCGCCCGGAGTTCACCGACGCCGAGATCCTGCGGACCAACCTGGCCTCCGTCATCCTCCAGATGACCGCCGCCGGCCTCGGCGACATCGAGAAGTTCCCCTTCATCGACCCGCCGGACCGCCGCAACATCAAGGACGGCATCCAGCTCCTGGAGGAGCTGCACGCCCTGGACAGCAAGCAGAAGGACCCGCGCAAGCGGCTCACCCAGGTCGGCCGGAAGCTGGCCCAGCTGCCGGTGGACCCGCGGCTGGCCCGGATGGTGCTGGAGGCGGATCGCAACGGGTGCGTCCGCGAGGTCATGGTGATCGCGGCGGCGCTGTCCATCCAGGACCCGCGCGAGCGCCCCTCGGACAAGCAGCAGCAGGCGGATCAGAGCCACGCCCGCTTCAAGGACGAGTCCAGCGACTTCCTGGCCTTCCTCAATCTGTGGAAGTACGTCCGCGAGCGGCAGAAGGAGCTCTCCTCCTCCGCCTTCCGCCGGATGTGCCGCAATGAATACCTCAACTACCTGCGCATACGCGAATGGCAGGACATCTACAGCCAGCTGCGCACGGTCGCCAAGACCATGGACATCCACATGTCCGAGCAGGACGCGTCCCCCGACCGCGTCCACACCTCACTGCTGGCGGGGCTGCTCTCCCATGTGGGCCTGAAGGACGCCGACAAGAACGAGTACGTGGGCGCGCGCAGCGCCAAGTTCGCGGTCTTCCCCGGCTCGGCGCTGTTCAAGAAGCCGCCGCGCTGGGTGATGTCGGCGGAGCTGGTGGAGACGTCCCGGCTGTGGGCGCGGGTCAATGCCCGGATCGAGCCCGAGTGGATCGAACCGCTCGCCCAGCACCTGGTCAAGCGCACCTACAGCGAACCGCACTGGGAGCAGAAGCAGGCCGCGGTGATGGCCTATGAGCGGGTCACGCTCTACGGGGTGCCGATCGTCGCCCAGCGGAAGGTCAACTACGGCCGGATCGACCCCGAGACCAGCCGCGACCTGTTCATCCGCAACGCCCTGGTGGAGGGCGACTGGCGCACCCACCACCAGTTCTTCCACGACAACCGCAAGCTGCTGGGCGAGGTCGAGGAGCTGGAGCACCGGGCCCGGCGCCGCGACATCCTCGTGGACGACGAGACGCTTTTCGACTTCTACGACCAGCGGATCCCCGAGCATGTCGTCTCCGGAGCACACTTCGACTCCTGGTGGAAGCACAAGCGGCGCGAGGAGCCGGAGCTTCTCAACTTCGAGAAGTCGATGCTCATCAACGAGCGGGCGCGGGACGTCACCAAGGACGCCTACCCGGACTCCTGGCGCCAGGGGAAGCTCAAGTTCAAGGTGACCTATCAGTTCGAGCCGGGGGCGGACGCGGACGGTGTGACCGTCCACATTCCGCTCCAGGTGCTCAACCAGGTCACCGCGGACGGCTTCGACTGGCAGATCCCGGGGCTGCGCGAGGATCTGGTCACCGAGCTGATCCGCTCGCTGCCCAAACCGGTCCGTCGCCACTACGTCCCGGCGCCCAACTACGCCAAGCGCTTCCTGGAAAGCGCTGTCCCCCTCCAGGAGCCGCTGACGGCGGCGCTGGGGCGGGAGCTCCAGCGGATGGTGGGTGTACGGGTCGAGCCGGAGGACTGGGACCTGACGAAGGTCCCCGACCACCTGAAGATCACCTTCCGGGTGGTGGACGAGCGGCGCCGCAAGCTGGCCGAGGACAAGGACCTGGAGGCGCTGCGGCAGCGGCTGCGGCCCAAGACGCGGGCCGCGATCTCCAAGGCGTTCGAGTCCTCCAAGGAGGCCGTGGGGATCGAGCAGCGCGGCGGGCTGACCCGGTGGACGGTCGGCACGCTGCCGCGCACCTTCGAGACGCGCCGCGGCGGCCAGCCGGTCAAGGCGTATCCGGCGCTCGTCGACGAGGGCGCTTCGGTGGCCGTACGGCTCTTCGACACCGAGGCCGAGCAGCGGGAGGCGATGTGGCGGGGGACGCGCCGGCTGATCCTGCTCCAGTTGCCGTCCAACCCGGCCAAGTTCGTCCAGGACAAGCTCTCCAACCAGGCCAAGCTGGCGCTCTCCAGCAGCCCGCACGGCAGTGTGCGGGCGCTGTTCGACGACTGCGTGGCCGCGGCGGCCGACCGGCTGATCGCGGCCCGTGGCGGCCCGGCCTGGGACGAGGAATCGTTCCGCAAGCTCTTCGACGCCGTCCGCGGCGACATCATGGACGCCACGCTGGACACCGTGCGCAAGGTCCAGGAGGTGCTGGCGGCCTGGCAGTCGTGCGAGCGGCGGCTGAAGGCCACCGGCAGCCCGGTGCTGCTGCCGTCGCTGACGGACATCAGGGAGCAGCTCTCGGAGCTCATCACGCCGGGCTTCGTGACCGCCCACGGCGTGCGGCGGCTTCCGGACCTCATGCGCTATCTGGTGGCCGTGGACCGGCGGCTCCAGCAGCTTCCGGGCAACGCCGACCGGGACCGCGCCCGGATGGCGAAGGTGCGGGAGATGCGGGACGAGTACGCGTGGCTGCTGGAGCAGTTCCCGCCCGGGCGCCCGGTGCCCCAGGAGGCGCTGGAGATCCGCTGGATGATCGAGGAGCTGCGGGTCAGCTACTTCGCGCACGCCCTCGGCACGGCCTACCCGGTGTCCGACAAGCGCATCGTGAAGGCCATTGACGCGGTGGCGCCGTAGGGGTGTCCCGGGGGCTCCGGCGGCCCGCCGGAGCCCCGCCGGAGCCCTGCCGGGCGCGAGTTCGACCGCACCCCCTGACCTGCTGTAGAGTCTGCATCGCAGCGCACACAGCGCGGCGCACCGCGGCGAAGTCGCAAGCGTCACTGTTGGTCCTGTGGAGCAGTTTGGAGTGCTCGCCACCCTGTCAAGGTGGAGGCCGCGGGTTCAAATCCCGTCAGGACCGCTTACCCGGAAGGCCCGGATCCTTATCTGGATCCGGGTCTTTCGCGTCTTGACGGCGCACCACCCACAGAGGTACCCAAACTAAAAGGTGTGCGCCGGGGGTGCGCGGGAGGTGCGGCGTATGACGACGTCCGCGAAGCATGAGACCAGGGCGCTGCTGCGCGCCCATCTGGCGGCCGCCGCGGGCAACCGCCACTTCACCCGGCACTGCCCGATCTGCCATCGCCTGCTGCGGCTGGCGATGGAGCCCTCGGCGGCCGACGAGGCGGGCGAGAAGGCGGCCGAGGGGGCGGCCGAGGGGGCGGCCGACGGGGCCGAACACCAGGAGCGCGAGGAGACGGCGGCGGCCTCGCCACCGCCAACTCGGTAAGCCCTTACCGCAGTTGCCCTTTAGCGCAATCACTGGGCACAGGGCAAGGGTTGGGATGTGTGACGGGAGTCACCGAATGAGTTTCCGGAGTGAGGGAACTTACACCCCGCTCACCATGGGTCAATTTAATATGTGCAATTGCACCCTCTGTCCGTGACCCTCGCGAGCCCCCCGAAAGCTCTCCGCGAGCTTCCCCGAGCCCCTTGCGGACCACCCCGCACAACGCGAACGATTGCGCTTCCAGAGACACTTGAAGACCCTTGGAGGCACCCTCCGGAAGGCCGTCCCAGGGCATAAAAAGATCGCGCCGGACCCGGCGGAGTCCAGCGCGATCAACGACGCACCCATGTCGAGCGGTGGAGGGCCTGTTGGGGCAGGCACCCGTCGTGGTGGAGCTATACAGGCGAAAGCCGGGCTGGGGGGCCCGGAAATGCCCGGTTATGCGGTTGTTCAGCCCTCGCTGCGCTGCTGCGGGATGCCCGCAAGAAGAGCACGGACCTCCGCTTCGCGGTAGCGCCGATGCCCTCCGAGCGTGCGGATCGACGTGAGCTTGCCTGCCTTCGCCCAGCGAGTGACCGTCTTCGGGTCCACGCGGAACATCGTGGCAACCTCAGCCGGGGTCAGCAGCGGCTCGGCATCAGGGGTGCGAGCGGTCATGAGCGGCCTCCTCGGGAGAACCGAACCATCACGGTTCTTTCCTCTAAATTCTGCACCTTGACCCACGTTGCCCGAAATGGCGGACGCGGGCCGAGTCGGTTATAGGACGAACGGCTTGTCCTCGGCACTACAACTACACCATCTGTCCAGCCCCGTCGGCCAAACCGATGGAATTGCCCTCTCAGGTGACCAACCTCGACGGAAGCCGATGGACCATGCCATAACGGACTGTCACGCGGCCGTGACGATCAGTCACAACAGGATCAGGGGTCACCAGATCCGCCAAGGAGTGCAATACCGATGAATCCGCCCATAGTTGGGCGGAAGGAGCCCCTCCCGGACTCCTTGTCCTATTTTGACACGAGGATGGGTGATTACCGCAAGGCCCGAAGTCAGTGCTTTAGGTCACGATTGAGGCAATGGCCCGGATCGGGACCTACGTCCCCTCTGTTCCGGTGGACCGCCGGTGGACCGCCGGTGGACCGCCGGTGGACCGCCGGTGGACCGCTCAACCGGTCGCCCGGCGCCCGTCCGGCCGGCCGGGCGGTCAGCTCGCGTTCTGCCGCCCGCGGACCACGCTCCAGCGGTCGGTCAGCCGCTCGTACGCGACGCCCGCCCGCTCCCCGTCCCCGTCGCGCAGCGCCGCCAGGCCCTCCGCCACATCCGCGGCCGAGTGGTCGTCCTCCAGCTGCCCGGCCGGCAGCGTGTGCACCAGACCGCCGTAGTCCAGCTCGACCAGCGAACGGGGGTGGAACTCCTCGAGCCACCGGCCGACGTCCACCAGCCCGTCGATCAGCGGCCCCTCGCCGAGAGCCTCCTTGAGCACTTTAAGGCCACGCGCAACCCGGCGTCTGGCCTGGACCATTGGAGTGCGGTAGCGGAGGATGAGACCGTCGTCACCCTTGGTGAACTCGCGCTCCTCGTCCCCGAAGAGCACGAACCAGCGCACCGGCACATGCCAGGTGGCCGAGCGGATCCACGGCCGGGCGTCCGGGTTGCGCTCCAGCCACCGCTCGAAGTCGGCCACCGCCTGCCGGCGCACCACCGGGGGCAGGGCCGCGTCCAGAAGGGGCCCGGGAAGGCGCTCCGGCAGCTCCTCCAGGGCCAGCCAGCCCCTCAGCCGGGTGCGCCACGGGCAGACGCAGGTGACGCCGTCCACGAGCGCCACGAAGGCGTCCGCGCTCTCGTGCACCGGAACCGCCACCGGCGGGACCGGCAGGAGGTCCGCGAGTGAGCGGCGCAGCTCGTCCTGCGCGCCCGGCAGGTCGTCGCGCTTGGCATACCGCGCCCAGTGCGATCTCTCCGGCTCCGGAAACGCTGCCAGTGGCTCATAGACCCGGAGATACGCCGCGTACGGGACAATCACCGAAGACGCCAAGGTCACACGCGCTCCCTCAAGGCTGAGACCACCGCCAGGGGCTCCCTTACCCCCGCCTGACGGCATCGTCCCATGCCTGGCGTACGGACTCGTCGGGGACATGGCCGATCCCCCGGGCCCCCAGGGCTTACCCTCTTGCCCACGGCCCTCCCCACCAGCCAGGAGGGCGTCTACCCCGACCTATGGGAGTCACCACCGTGACCGACGTACGTCACACCGTCAGCGCCGACGGTCCGACGGAGAGTCGCGTGCCGAACCCTCTCTCACCGCTTTCGACACTGTTCCGCTCCGATCTCGGCGGGCATGAGCAGGTGCTGCTCTGCCAGGACCGGGAGAGCGGCCTGAAAGCCGTCATCGCCCTCCACTCCACCGCCCTGGGCCCGGCCCTCGGCGGCACCCGATTCCACGCCTACGCCTCCGAAGAGCACCCCGAAGAAGCGGCGCTCCTCGACGCGCTCAACCTCGCCCGCGGCATGTCCTACAAGAACGCGCTCGCCGGGCTCGACCACGGCGGCGGCAAGGCCGTGATCCTCGGCGATCCCGAGGAGATCAAGACCGAGAAGCTGCTGCTCGCCTACGGCCGCTTCGTGGCCTCCCTCGGCGGTCGCTACGTCACCGCCTGCGACGTGGGCACCTATGTGGCCGACATGGACGTCATCGCCCGGGAGTGCCCCTGGACCACCGGCCGCTCCCCCGAGCACGGCGGCGCCGGTGACTCCTCGGTGCTGACCGCCTTCGGCGTCTTCCAGGGGATGCGGGCGAGCGCCCAGGCGTCCTGGGGCGCGCCCACGCTGCGCGGCCGCCGGGTCGGCATCGCGGGGGTCGGCAAGGTCGGCCACCACCTGGTGGAGCACCTGCTGGAGGACGGCGCCGAGGTCGTGGTCACGGATGTGCGCGCCGAGTCGGTGGACCGCGTGCTGGCCCGCCACCCCCGCGTCCAGGCGGTCCGGGACACCGAGGCGCTGATCCGCGCCGACCTGGACGTCTACGCCCCGTGCGCGCTCGGTGGCGCCCTGGACGACGCCACGGTGCCCGTCCTGACCGCGAAGGTGGTGTGCGGCGCGGCCAACAACCAGCTGGCCCACCCGGGCGTCGAGAAGGACCTGGACGGCCGCGGCATCCTCTACGCGCCGGACTACGTGGTGAACGCCGGTGGTGTCATCCAGGTGGCCGACGAGCTGCACGGTTTCGACTTCGACCGGGCCAAGGCCAAGGCGGCGAAGATCTTCGACACGACGTTGGCCATATTCGATCGGGCACGGACCGACGGCATCCCACCCGCCGCGGCCGCCGACCGGCTGGCCGAGCACCGGATGGCGGAGGGCCATGGCGGCTGAGCCATGGCCGGGCAGATGCCACGGGCATGGGCCGCGGGGCGCCCGAGGGCCCTGGGAAGCGCCTGAGAGCGTCTGAGGAGCGATGTGAGGCCGCGGACGGGCCGTGCGGGATCGATTGCCGGAGGCCGCCGTACGGGGGACATGGGAGCCCCCTGGGTGCCATCGGGGAGAGATCCCTCACGGCCTGTCGGCGGGTCGGCGCACAAGACACGTTAAAATCGCAGCTGACCAGCGAGGAACGGGCTCCTCGCGGGTTCTGCCTCGTGGCACGTCGTGTGGGCGACGTACCGTATGGCCACAGAAGCAGGTACCGTTGAAGCCCTACGGACCGGTCTCTCTTCTGAGAGTCCGCTCCGACTTATGAACGTGAACGCGTGTCAAGACTCTGGGGCCGTCGAGCCCCGTCGTTGAGGGGGTCGAGCCATGGGGCGCGGCCGGGCCAAGGCCAAGCAGACGAAGGTCGCCCGCCAGCTGAAGTACAACAGCGGTGGGACGGATCTCTCACGCCTGGCCGAGGAGCTGGGCGCATCGACATCGAGCCAGCCGCCGAATGGCGAGCGGTTCGAGGACGATGAGCTGGACGACGACCCGTACGCACAGTACGCGGATCTGTACAACGACGATGAGGACGAGGACGACGAACAGTCCGATCCGTCCCCGCAGCGTCGCCGCGCCTGAACCACTCGTTCCAGGCGCTCGGCTTATCGCCGCACACCTCCACCGGTCCGGGGCAGCCGCCTCGGGCCGGCTTCTGTGCTGTCCGCGCGCCTGGCGCGGCCGTCTCAGCCCGCATGGTCACCGGTCAGCGTCACCGCTTCCGCGTCCCCGGCCGTGCGCTCGGTGATCTCACCGCTGACCCAGGCCTCGACGCCGCGGTCGGCGAGCGTGGTGAGCGCCACATCCACGGAGCCGGCCGGGACCACCGCCATCATGCCGACACCCATGTTGAGGGTCTTCTCCAGCTCCAGGCGCTCGACCGAGCCGGCCTCGCCGACCAGCTGGAAGATCGCGCCAGGAGTCCAGGTCGAGCGGTCCACGACCGCGCGCAGCCCCTCGGGGATGACCCGCGCGAGGTTGTTGGCGAGTCCGCCGCCGGTGATGTGCGAGAAAGCGTGCACCTCGGTGGTGCGGGTGAGGGCCAGGCAATCCAGCGAGTAGATCCGGGTGGGCTCCAGCAGTTCCTCCCCCAGCGTCCGGCCGAGCTCCGGCACCTCGCGGTCCAGCGCCCAGCCGGCCCGGTCGAAGAGCACATGGCGGACGAGTGAGTACCCGTTCGAGTGAAGTCCGGACGATGCCATGGCGATCACCGCATCACCCGTTCGGATACGTTCCGCGCCCAGCACCCGATCGGCCTCGACCACGCCCGTACCGGCCCCGGCGACATCGAAGTCATCCGCGCCCAGCAGCCCCGGGTGCTCGGCGGTCTCGCCGCCCACCAGGGCGCAGCCGGCCAGGGTGCAGCCCTCGGCGATGCCCTTGACGATGGCGGCGACGCGCTCCGGATAGACCTTGCCGACGCAGATGTAGTCGGTCATGAACAGCGGCTCGGCGCCGCAGACCACCAGGTCGTCCACGACCATGCCGACCAGGTCGCGGCCGATGGTGTCGTACACGCCCATCCGCCGGGCGATGTCCACCTTGGTGCCGACCCCGTCGGTGGCGGAGGCGAGCAGCGGACGCTGGTAGCGGGCCAGGGCGGAGGCGTCGAAGAGCCCGGCGAAACCGCCGAGGCCGCCCACGACCTCGGGCCGGCTCGCCTTCTTGACCCACTCCTTCATCAGCTCGACGGCGCGGTCGCCCGCCTCGATGTCGACGCCCGCGGCGGCGTAGGTGGACCCGGACTCGGACATGACGTTGAGATCTTTCGTATCGGGGATGACGGGAGGGCGGCGCTCAGGGACGGCGCAGGGCGTCGGCGCCGCCGACACCGGCGGTCAGCGTCGTCACACCGTCGGCGTCACCGCTGCTCTGCCCCTGCGTCTCGGACTCCAGGAGGTGCTTGCCCAGCAGCTCCGGATCCGGCAGGTCCATCGGGTACTCACCGTCGAAGCAGGCCCGGCACAGATTCGGCTTGGCGATCGTGGTCGCCTCGATCATGCCGTCGGTGGAGATGTACGCCAGCGAGTCGGCGCCCAGCGACTTGCCGATCTCCTCGACCGAGAGACCGTTGGCGATCAGCTCGGCGCGGGTGGCGAAATCTATGCCGAAGAAGCACGGCCACTTGATCGGCGGGGACGAGATCCGGATGTGGACCTCGGCGGCCCCGGCCTCGCGGAGCATCCGCACCAGGGCGCGCTGGGTGTTGCCGCGGACGATCGAGTCGTCGACGACCACCAGGCGCTTGCCCCGGATGACCTCCTTGAGGGGGTTCAGCTTGAGCCGGATGCCGAGCTGCCGGATGGTCTGCGAGGGCTGGATGAAGGTCCGGCCCACGTAGCTGTTCTTGACCAGCCCGGAGCCGTACGGAATCCCACTGGCCTCGGCGTAGCCGACGGCGGCCGGGGTGCCGGACTCGGGCGTCGCTATGACCAGGTCGGCGTCGGCCGGGGACTCCTTGGCCAGCCGGCGGCCCATCTCGACCCGGGAGAGGTACACGTTCCGCCCGGCGATGTCGGTGTCGGGGCGGGCCAGGTACACGTACTCGAAGACACAGCCCTTGGGCCGGGCCTCGGCGAAGGTGGTGGAGCGCAGCCCGTTCTCGTCGATGGCGACCATCTCGCCGGGCTCGATCTCACGGATGAAGGACGCGCCCACGATGTCCAGGGCGGCGGTCTCGGAGGCCACCACCCAGCCGCGCTCGAGGCGGCCGAGGACCAGCGGGCGGATGCCCTGGGGGTCGCGCGCCGCGTACAGCGTGTGCTCGTCCATGAAGACGAGGCTGAAAGCGCCCTTGACCTCGGGCAGCACGATGGGGGCCGCCTGCTCGACGGTCAGCGGCTTGCCGTCCTCGTCCACCTGGCCCGCGAGCAGGGCGGTGACCAGGTCGGTGTCATTGGTGGCCGCCACCTGGGTGGCCCGGCCACCGTCGCGGGGCAGGGCCGCGACCAGCTCCGCCAGCTCGGCGGTGTTGACCAGGTTCCCGTTGTGGCCCAGCGCGATCGAGCCGTGGGCGGTGGCCCGGAAGGTCGGCTGCGCGTTCTCCCACACCGAGGCCCCGGTGGTGGAGTAGCGGGCGTGACCGACCGCGATATGGCCCGTCAGGGAGCCGAGGGAGGTCTCGTCGAAGACCTGGGAGACCAGGCCCATGTCCTTGAAGACGAGGATCTGGGAGCCGTTGCTCACCGCGATGCCCGCGGACTCCTGTCCACGGTGCTGCAGTGCGTACAGCCCGAAATAGGTGAGTTTGGCGACCTCTTCTCCCGGTGCCCAGACTCCGAAGACGCCGCAGGCGTCCTGGGGGCCCTTCTCACCGGGGAGCAGGTCGTGGCTGAGTCGTCCGTCACCACGTGGCACGTCATCGAGTCTAGGCCAGTTCGGCGGTGCCTCCGAACGAGGGACCCGTCAGGAGGGCGTAAGTCACATCCTCCGCGCCGCCCGCGGACCCCCGGGACCCGTGCCCGACCTGCGTACGGCCGGGGGCGGAGCGGCCCGTCCGAGGCAAGGATCACACCTCGGGCGGTCAGCCGAGCACGGGGAGGTGGGCGGAGAGGTCGGCGCGGTCGCCGCTCGCGGTCAGCGGCCCGGACTCCAGGGCCTCGGCCCAGGTCAGACGGCCCGTGGCGAGGCGGATCCAGGTCGGCGGATCGGTCTCGACGACGTTCGGCGGGGTGCCGCGGGTGTGCCGGGGGCCCTCGACGCACTGGATCACGGCGAACGGCGGGATCCGGACCTCGACCGAGCCGCCGGGCGCCTTCGCCGCGAGGGCGTCGGCGAGCACGCGGGTGGCGGTGGCCAGCGCCTGGCGGTCGTGGGAGACGGGGACGCCGGTGGCGGCCGCCAGGTCGTCGGCGTGCACCACGAGCTCCACACACCGGGTGACCAGGTAGTCGTCCAGCCGCATCGCCCCGACGCGGGCGGCCAGCAGCCGGTCGGCGGGCGCGACGGCGGCCACCTCGGCGAACCGGGCCTCGGCGCGCTCCAGCAGCTCACCCGGTTCCGCGCCCGCCGCGAGAGCGCGGGTCTCCTCGTCGATCGGCCCGGAGTGCCCGGCCACCGCGGACGCCCAGCCGGTGACGGTGACCTCGCGCGCGGGCGGCGCGGGCCGCTCCAGGAGCCGTACGACGGACGTCGCGGCCATCGCCAGATGCGCGATCAGCTCCCGGACCGTCCAGTCGCCGAGCCGGGTGAGGGCGTCCAGGGCGGTCTCGTCCAGCCCCTCGGCCGCCTTCCGCACCTGCCTCAGCTGCGCGATCACGGCGGTCCTGGTCTTGGCGGGGTCATAGCTGCGGGCACGGGCACGAGGCGGCATGGCGCCGAGCCTATCGACAGCCCGGCGGGGCGGACGGAGGATGGAGAAAAAGGGGATAGAGAGGAATCAATCAGAACGAAAGGCGTGAATGACCATGGGCGAGCACCCCGATGCCGCCGTGGTGCGCCGCGCATGCACCGCGTTCCAGCAGGGCGACCTGGACACCCTCTCCACGCTGCTGACGGCGGACGTCATGCAGCACGTGCCCGGTGACAACATGATCTCCGGACACCACAAGGGCCGGGACGCCTGCATGGAGCTGTACCGCACCGAGTTCGAGGAGACCGGTGGCACGCTGCGGGTCGACCTGGAGTCGGTGATGCCCGACGGGCGCGGGCATGTGATCTCCGGGCACCACGTCCGCGCCGAGCGCGGCAACCGCACCCTGGACATGAAGACCGGGCTGTTCTTCACCATCGTCGGCGGGAAGATCACCGACATCGACCAGTGCGTCGAGGACATCGACGCCACCAACGCCTTCTGGGGCCGTTAAGCCCCGGCGCGACAAGGCCCGAACGGACCGTACGGCCCGCCCCCTCACCTCAGGGGGCGGGCCGTACGGCATGGGTCCTCAGGCCAGCAGCCCCGGGATCGTCGCCTCGTACGACTCCCTCAGCTCGGCCAGCGGGATGGAGAACTGCCCCTGGACGTCGATCGCGTCGCCGTCGACCACGCCGATACGGGCCGCCGGAAGCCCCCGGGCCCCGCACATGTCGTTGAAGCGGACCTCCTCGCTGCGCGGTACGGCGACGATCGCCCGGCCCGCGGACTCGGAGAACAGCAGGACGAACGGGTCCAGACCGTCGGGGACGACGATCCGGGCGCCCTTGTCCCCGCGCAGACACGACTCGGCGAGCGCCTGGATCAGACCGCCGTCGGACAGGTCGTGGGCCGCGTCCACCATGCCGTCGCGCGAGGCCGAGATCAGGATCTCGGCGAGCAGCCGCTCCCGCTCCAGGTCCACCTTGGGCGGCAGCCCGCCCAGGTGGTCGTGGATCACCTGGGACCAGGCCGAGCCGCCCAGCTCCGCCGCGGTGTCGCCCAGCAGATAGAGCAGCTGGCCCTCCTCCGCGAAGGCGATCGGGGTGCGGCGGGCCACGTCGTCGATCACGCCCAGGACGGCGACGACCGGCGTCGGGTGGATGGCCACCTCCCCGGTCTGGTTGTACAGCGACACATTGCCGCCGGTGACCGGGGTGCCCAGGGTCAGACAGCCATCGGCGAGGCCGCGGGTGGCCTCCGCGAACTGCCACATGACCGCGGGGTCCTCAGGCGAGCCGAAGTTCAGGCAGTTGGAGATGGCCAGCGGCTTGGCGCCGGACGCGGCCACATTGCGGTACGACTCGGCGAGCGCGAGCTGCGCCCCCGCGTACGGGTCCAGCTTGGCGTAGCGGCCGTTGCCATCCGTGGCGACGGCCACACCCAGGCCCGTCTCCTCGTCCACCCGGACCATGCCGGAGTCCTCGGGCTGGGCGAGGACCGTGTTGCCCTGCACGAAGCGGTCGTACTGATCGGTGATCCAGGACTTGGACGACTGGTTCGGGGAGCCGATCACCTTGAGGACCTGCTCGCGCAGCTCCTCGGCCGTGGCCGGGCGCGGCAGCTTGCCCGCGTCGTCGGCCTGGAGCGCGTCCTGCCACTCGGGGCGGGCGTAGGGGCGCTCGTAGACCGGGCCCTCGTGGGCGACGGTGCGCGGCGGGACGTCCACGATCTGCTCGCCGTGCCAGTAGATCTCCAGCCGCTCGCCGTCGGTGACCTCACCGATGACGGTGGCGATGACGTCCCACTTCTCGCAGATCTCCAGGAAGCGGTCGACCTTCTCGGGCTTCACGATCGCGCACATGCGCTCCTGCGACTCGCTCATCAGGATCTCCTCGGGGGAGAGCGAGGAGTCGCGCAGCGGCACGGTGTCGAGCTCGACCCGCATGCCGCCGGAGCCGGCGCTGGCGAGCTCGCTGGTGGCGCAGGACAGGCCCGCGCCGCCGAGGTCCTGGATGCCCTCGACCAGGTCCTCCTTGAAGACCTCCAGGGTGCACTCGATGAGCAGCTTCTCCTGGAAGGGGTCGCCGACCTGGACGGCGGGGCGCTTGGTGGGCTTACTGTCATCGAACGTCTCGGAGGCGAGCACGGAGACGCCGCCGATGCCGTCGCCGCCGGTCCGGGCGCCGTAGAGGATCACCTTGTTGCCGCTGCCGGACGCCTTGGCGAGGTGGATGTCCTCATGCTTCATCACACCCACGCACAACGCGTTGACCAGCGGGTTGCCCTGGTAGCAGGGGTCGAAGACGACCTCGCCGCCGATGTTGGGCAGGCCCAGGCAGTTGCCGTAGCCGCCGATGCCCGCGACCACACCGGGCAGCACCCGCTTGGTGTCGGGGTGGTCGGCGGCGCCGAAGCGCAGCGGGTCCATCACGGCCACCGGGCGGGCGCCCATGGCGAGGATGTCGCGGACGATGCCGCCGACGCCGGTGGCCGCGCCCTGGTAGGGCTCGATGTACGAGGGGTGGTTGTGCGACTCGACCTTGAAGGTGACCGCGTAGCCCTGGCCGACGTCGACCACACCCGCGTTCTCGCCGATGCCGACGAGCAGGGCGTCGCTCTCGGGGGCCTTCTCGCCGAACTGCCGCAGATGGACCTTGCTCGACTTGTACGAGCAGTGCTCGGACCACATGACGGAGTACATCGCGAGCTCGGCGCCGGTGGGGCGGCGGCCCAGGATGGCGCGGATGCGCTCGTACTCGTCCTGCTTGAGACCGAGCTCGGCCCAGGGCTGCTCGGCCTCCGGGGTCTGCGCCGCGTGCTTGGTGGTGTCCAGGGTCATGCGCTGACCAGCCTCTTGAGGATCGAGGTGAAGAACCCGAGACCGTCGGTGCGACCGGTGCCGATCAGCGGTTCGACGGCGTGCTCGGGGTGGGGCATGAGGCCGACGACATTGCCCGCCGCATTGCAGATACCGGCGATGTCGCGGAGCGAGCCGTTGGGGTTGAGCTCCTGATAGCGGAAGACGACGCGTCCCTCGGCCTCGAGTTCATCGAGGACGCGCTCATCGGCGACATAGCGGCCGTCGATGTTCTTC
Organism: Streptomyces sp. 5-10; assembly: GCF_014712245.1. Taxonomy (NCBI): domain Bacteria; kingdom Bacillati; phylum Actinomycetota; class Actinomycetes; order Kitasatosporales; family Streptomycetaceae; genus Streptomyces; species Streptomyces sp. 5-10. The sequence continues at coordinate 17,055 of NZ_JACVYG010000043.1, read as the reverse complement.
AGCGGGATGTTGATCTCCTGGCCCTGCTCATAGGAGCGGGTCCAGGCGGTCTCCGCGTTTTCCACTCGCAACTTCTGATCACGGCAGATGAAGTGCAGATGGTTGTTGCGCAGCATCGCACCGGGGAGGAGATGGGTCTCGGTGAGTACCTGGAAGCCATTGCAGATGCCAAGCACCGGCATACCGGCCTTCGCCTGGTCGATCACCGAGTCCATTACCGGGGAGAAGCGGGAGATCGCCCCGGCCCGCAGATAGTCGCCATAGGAGAAGCCGCCCGGCAGGATCACCGCGTCGACCTGCTTGAGGTCCTTGTCGCGGTGCCACAGCGGGACGGCTTCCAGCCCGGCGGTGCGGACGGCGCGCTGGGTGTCGCGGTCGTCGAGCGTGCCGGGGAAGGTGATGACTCCGACGCGTGCGGTCACGACTCCGCCTTCACGGCAGTGGCGTCGGCGCCCTCGCCGACCTCGACCTTCACGGAAAAGTCCTCGATCACGGTGTTCGCCAGGAAGGTCTCGGCGATCTGGTGGATACGGGCGAGGGCGGCGTCATCGACCGGGCCCTCCACCTCGAGTTCAAAGCGCTTGCCCTGACGGACGTCGGCGATCCCCTCGAAACCGAGGCGGGGCAGTGCTCGCTGCACCGCCTGGCCCTGGGGGTCGAGGATCTCCGGCTTGAGCATGACGTCGACTACGACGCGTGCCACTGGCACTCCCGGTGGTGTGGTGCTGGTGCGTAAGGCGGTGCCCAAGCCTACCCCGGCCAAAAATCTACGCGAGTAGATACGCAAGGGTTCGGTCACGTTTAAGCATCGTCGGTGGCAACCGGCGGGGAAAGGTCGGGGAAAAACGCATGGTCCCGATCGCGGCGTGACACGCGGATGGAATTACTGGGGTTCACAATGCAATGCCAGTCACTGTACAAATGAAAAAGCATTGTTGGACACAACTGGACAGCTGACATCTTTGCACGTCAACGCATCGATGCAGCCCGAAAGGACCGATATCCGTGGCGCAGCGCGTAGTAGTCACGCTCTCCGACGACCTCGAAGGAGGCGAAGCGGAAGAGACGGTCACGTTCGGACTCGACGGCAAGTTGTACGAGATCGACCTCAACTCTGCCAATGCGTCGAAACTGCGCGACGCCCTCGCGCCGTACGTGGAGGCCGGCCGCAAGCGGGCCCGCTCGGGCAAGACGTACCGCCGCACCGCCGTCGCCCCGGACCCGGCCGCGGTGCGCGCCTGGGCCCGGTCGAACGGCATGGAGGTGCCCCCGCGCGGCCGGATCCCCAAGAAGGTCTACGAAGCCTTCGACGAGTCGGCCTGAGGCACCCGTTCAGCCGAGTTGCACACCACCCCCGGTGATCCGCTAAAGTCTGGAGCACGCCGAGGGGCGAGGCCGAAAGGCCGAAACCCCGAGGAAGACACCATGCGGGTGTAGCTCAGTAGTAGAGCGCCCCCTTTCCAAGGGGGAGGCGCAGTGTGCGATCCCTGTCACCCGCTCTCATCGCCTATCGGCCTCTTGTCGAAGAGGATCAGGTAGTGTGATGCACGCGCCGATCGGTGAAAGCCGGTCGGAGGCATGCGGACGTGGCTCAGTTGGTAGAGCATCACCTTGCCAAGGTGAGGGTCGCGAGTTCGAATCTCGTCGTCCGCTCCAGATCCTGAGGCGCCGGTCGAATCGACCGGCGCCTCAGGCGTTTTCGGGCACATGCCGCTGCGGCAGGCTCATGCGTGCCGCTGGAGCCGGTGGCGGACGGCGCCTGCAGTCGCGGAGGGCGTCTGAGCGTGGCCCCGACGGGCCTCACCGCCGCCCGGAGCGAGCCCGGAGCGGGCCCGGAGCGAGCTCGGAGCGGCCCTGGAGCGGGCTCGGCACCCGGGGTGGTAGTTCACCGGTCGAGGGTTTGGTTATAGTAGAGGCGCGTCGAACCGGAGAAGTCCGGCGCAGGCGGACGTAGCTCAGTTGGTAGAGCGCAACCTTGCCAAGGTTGAGGTCGCGAGTTCGAGCCTCGTCGTCCGCTCGGTGGACACAAGGGCCCCGGCCGATCGGCCGGGGCCCTTGGTCGTTCTCCGCCCTGTTTCCGGTTTTCCGGGCTACTTCCAGCTGGTGCCGGTCAGCAGCTCGTAAGCCTCCGCGTACTTCCGTTGCGTCCGCTCGACGACCTCCGCCGGGAGCGGGGGCGGCGGCTGCTCGCCGGTGCGGTCCCAGCCGGAGGCCGGGGAGGTCAGCCAGTCGCGGACGTACTGCTTGTCGAAGGACGGCTGCGCGCGGCCCGGCTCCCACTGGTCGGCGGGCCAGAAGCGGGAGGAGTCCGGGGTCAGCACCTCGTCGGCGAGCACCGGCTCGACGCTCTCCACGCCCAGCGTCGCCTCCGCGTAGCCGAACTCGAACTTGGTGTCGGCGAGGATGATCCCCCGGGCGCGGGCGATCTCCCGGGCCCGGTTGTAGATGGCGAGGGTGGCCTGGCGCAGCTGGGCGGCGGGTTCGGCGCCGATGCGGTGGGCCACCTCCTCGTACGCCACGTTCTCGTCGTGCTCGCCGACCTCGGCCTTGGTGGCCGGGGTGAAGATCGGGGAGGGCAGCTCGGAGCCGTCGGTCAGCCCCTCGGGGAGGGCGATTCCGCACACCGTACGGGTCTCGCGGTACTCGGCCAGGCCGGAGCCGGTCAGATAGCCCCGTGCCACGCATTCGACCGGGACCATCCGCAGCGAGCGGCACACCAGGGTCCGGCCCTCCCACTCGGCGGGGGCGCCGGCGGGCAGCTCGGTGGACAGGACGTGGTTGGGGACGAGGTCGGCGAGCAGATCGAACCACCAGAGGGAGAGCTGGGTGAGGATCTTGCCCTTCTCGGGGATCTCGGTCGGCAGGACCCAGTCGTAGGCGGAGATCCGGTCGCTGGCGACCATGACGAGCTCACCGCGCTCGTTCCGGTAGAGGTCGCGCACCTTGCCGGTGTGCAGGTGCTGAAGGCCCGGAACCTCGACCGGCTCGGGCTTCTCAACGAATCCGGACACGCTTCCTCCTGGTGTTTTTGTCCAAGCCCTTTCGATTCTGCCGCACTGAACGGCGGCGACCTGCGGCGGGGCGCGGAGCCGCAGGGGTGCGGCGCTCCGGGTTCCGCTTACGGCCGGTTCGAACACGTCGTACGAGGAACTCGTGGGGCAGGACACGGATGGGGGCGCGGGGCAGGACACGGATGGGGGCGCGGCGGGGAGGTGCGGGATGGCCGACGCGGCGATCGTGGGCAGCGGGCCCAATGGGCTCGCGGCCGCCGTCACCCTGGCCCGCGCCGGGCTGCGGGTGGCGGTGTACGAGGCCGCCGACGACATCGGCGGCGGACTGCGCACCCAGCCGCTCTTCGACCCGGAGATCCCCCACGACATCTGCTCGGCGGTCCACCCCATGGCGCCCGCCTCCCGCTTCTTCCGCGAGTTCGGCCTGGCCTCGCGCGGGGTGGAGCTGCTGACGCCCGAGGTCTCCTACGCCCATCCGCTGGACGGCGGCCGCGCCGCGCTCGCCCACCGCGATCTGGAGACCACCTGCGCCGGGCTCGGCCCGGACGGGGAGCGCTGGCGGCGGCTGATGGCGCCGCTGGTGCGGCACAGCGAGGGTGTGGTCGACTTCATCCTCTCCGGGCAGCGCGCCCTCCCCCGCGATCCGGTGGCACCGCTGCTGCTGGCCACGCGGATCCTCGTGCACGGCACCGGGCTCGGTGCCGCCCGCTTCACCGGTGCGGCGGCGCCCGCCCTGCTCACCGGGGTCGCCGCCCATGCCGTGGGCGAGCTGCCCAGCCTGGCCGGCGGCGCGGTGGCGGCCCTCCTCGGGCATCTGGCCCACGGGCCCGGCTGGCCGCTGCCGCGCGGCGGCAGCGCCCGGATCGCCGAGGCCATGGTGGACGACATCACCGCGCACGGCGGCACCTTCCACACCGGGTGCGCGATCGGCGACCTCGGTGACCTCGGCGAGCTGGGCGGGTATCGCGCGGTGCTGCTCGACACCGGTGTCCCGGGACTGCTGGACATCGCCGGGCGGGCGCTGCCCGACCGCTACGCCCGGGCGCTGCGGCGGTTCCGCTACGGCCCGGCCGCCGCCAAGGCCGACTTCCTGGTGAGCGAGCCGATCCCGTGGGCCGACCCCGCCGTGGGCCGCGCCGGGACCGTACACCTGGGCGGCACCCATGCCGAGCTGGTCCGGGAGGAGAACCGGACGGCGCGCGGGGTCCGCAGCCGGGCGCCCTTCGTCCTGCTCGTCGACCCGGCCGTCACCGACCCCGGGCGCGCCCGGGGTGGCAGGCGCCCGGTGTGGGCCTACGCGCACATGCCGAACGGCGACGACACCGACCCGGTGGAGCTGATCCGCTCCCGGATCGAGACGTACGCCCCCGGCTTCGGCGACACGGTGCTCGCGGCGCGCGGGATGTCGGGGCGGGACCTGGAGCGTTACGACCCCAACGACGTGGGCGGGGACATCGGCTCGGGCGCGATGACGATCCGGCAGAGCCTCGCCCGGCCGGTGCCCCGCCTCGACCCGTACCGCACCCCGCTGCCCGGGCTCTTCCTCTGCTCGTCGGCGACCCCGCCGGGGCCGGGGGTGCATGGGATGTGCGGCTACTTGGCGGCGCTGTCGGCGCTGCGGCATGTCTTCGGGATCCGGAAGGCCCCGCCCCTGGCCCCGGTGGCGTAGGAGTGCCCGGCGGTACGGGTACGCCTGCGGCGGGCTGTTCCCCTCCCCGCCCCTTCCCACGCAGCGTCGATGTGCGGCTCCGCCGCGTGGTGGGCCTCCGCCCCAGACCCCGGGGACCAGAGGTGGAGAGCCCCTGGTAGCGGTGCGGGCCCCCGGCACCAGCCACGGGTGCCAAACGGCGCCCGACGGACCGCGACATCTGCGGCGGACTGCTCCCTACCCCGCCCATTCCCACGCAGCGTCGATGTGCGGCTCCGCCGCGCGGCTGTGTCGATATGCGGCTCCGCCGCGCGGCTGTGTCGATATGCGGCTCCGCCGCGTGGGGCGGCTCCGCCGCGTGGGGCGGCTCCGCCGCGTGGTGGGGCTCCGCCCCAGGCCCCGGGGGCCAGGAGCGAAGAGCCCCCTGCCTGAGCAGGTCGGAGGAAGTCCGCTCTGGTTCGGCAGCGCCCCGAAGGGGCGCGGGGCTGTGTCGAGGTGCGGCTCCGCCGCGCGGCTGTGTCGATATGCGGCTCCGCCGCGTGGGACCAGCCACGACGGCGCCGCGGCCGGCCGACGACGCATCGCGGCACTTCCAGCGGAGCGCTGCGCAGGGCGGGGAGGGGAAAGCCGCCCTCCACCGGCCGCAGGCCAAGCGACGCCCACGGCGGTCTGAGCATCGAGATGCGGTTCCGCCGCGTGATGGGCCTCCGTCCCAGGTCCCGGGGCGGGGGTACAGGGGCGGAGCCCATGGTTCGGGAAGGGGCGGGTAGGGGAAAGACCCACCCGCCGGGCATCACCTCATCCCCGCTTGCAGATCCGGTCCAGCAGATTCGCCGTGGCCTTCTGGACCCGCTCATCCGTATGCCCCGGACGGTCCAGCGCGGGCGACCACGCGAACGTCCCCGACGCGAAGACCAGAGCGCCGCTCGGGGCCCGGTAGATCGACGTCTCCTGGTGGCGGACGACCCCCTCCGTGTCCTCGTACGGGGAGTGGGCCAGGAGGATGCGGCGGAGGTGGTCGGGGAGGGCGGTGCGGGGGAAGTAGCGGTCGGCCTCGCCCGCGACCAGGCCCGGCAGCTCGTCGCCCTCCTCCGCGCCCGTGGCCTCCCACAGCCAGTGGCCGGCGTTCCGCACGATCAGCGGGCTCGGCTCGGGCACCCGGCCCGCGTACTGGATGCCGATGAGCTGCTGCTCGGGCGCGGTCTCCCGCCAGAGCGCCGAGCGGCCGGGGCCGCGGCGCTTGCGGCAGGTCAGCAGCCGGTGCGGGCCGGAGGGCGAGGCGGCGAGCTCGACCTGCCAGTACATGGTGTTCGCGGAGAGGAAGACCAGCGAGGTGCCGCTGTCGCGGGCCGCCTCCACGGTGCGGCGCATCGGCGCCGACCAGTACTCGTCATGGCCGGGGAAGACCAGCCCCCGGTAGCGGGTGGGGTCGACGCCGCCCGCGTGCAGGTCGCGCATCTCGGCGTAGGCCAGGTCGTAGCCGTAGCGCTCGGCCCAGCGGATGAAGTCGTACGCGTGCCCCACGTGGAGGGGCAGCCCCGCGCCCGCGTACGGCCGGTCGAAGGAGACCGTGGTGGCCGCCTCCGACTCGCCCAGCAGCTTTCCCCGCTCGTCCCACGCGTGGTAGAGGCTGGCGCCGGTCCGGCCGTCCTCCGGGTAGAGGTTGTACGCCTGCCAGGTGAGGTCCGGGAGGACGAGGAGGAGGTCGGCGGGGCGGCTGTCGCGGACGGTGAACGGGATGTGGCTGCGGTAGCCGTCCAGGGTGGTCAGCACCGCGACATACGCGCCGAGCTTCCAGTACGAGGGGATCTGCATCCGCCAGGACAGCCACCAGTGGTGGCAGGAGACGGTGCGGTCGGCGGTGAGCGGGGGCGGCTGGACGATCCCGGACAGCCGGGGGCTGGTGGTGATCTTCAGCGCGCCGGTGCCGTCGTAGTAGCCGATGCGGTAGATGTCCACGCTGAACTGCTGGGGCGGGTCCACCGTGATCCGGAAGTCGATGGCCTCGCCGGGGGCCGCCGCGGAGGTGGAGGGGAAGCCCTTGATCTGCCGGTGGACATCGTCGGCGGTGCGGGGGCCGGGGATCCTGGCGGGGCCCCCCGCGCCGATCCGCTCGGCCACCCGGTCGTCGGCCCCGGAGAGATGGACGTGGTCGACGTACCACGGGACCACCCGGCCGGTGTCGTCGAAGTAGTTCTCACTGTCGCGCAGCCAGGGCAGCGGGCCCTGGCCGAAAGGATCCGTCACCGCGTGAGCGAGCGCTCCCGACTCCCAGCGCCGAATCTGGTCCGTCCCCACAACTGCTCCCCTCCCTGCGTACCCGGCGGCGCCTCGCCTCGCTGTCCTCGCACACCGCACCGCCGCGGGTCCGGCCTTGTGGGCCGGGCTGCGGGGCCGGTCCTGCGGTTCTGGCCGGTTGGGCCGGAACTCCTGGGCCGGGCGACAGCGACCGGTCCCAGCACATCACATTCCGCACCTACTCCGTCACCGATAGTCGCTAAATTGCCGGAACAGACACCGAACGCGCGACAAGGGTGGACATAGGAGCGGTATTCGGCGGACTCTGCGCCGCTACACCAGCCGGACGGGCTTCTCCGGGCGGACCCCCACCTCGCCGAGCCAGGCGCGCAGCGGCCCGTCGTCGCCGTCCTCCACCAGGCTCAGCACCGGATGGGCCAGATCGGCCCGCCGCCGCCCGCCGACGAGCAGCGCGGGCCCGTCGAGCCAGTCGAGGCCGGGGGCCGCGCCCGCGGTGTCCACGGCGGCGCAGCAGACCATGGCGGTGACGTGGTCGGCGAGCAGCTCGCGGCCGGTGCGGGGCGGCTGGAGCGGGAACGCCGGGGCGAAGCCGTCGATCCACGGGTCGCCGCCGGGGCCGCCCGCGGCCCCCTCCGCCCCCGCCGCGGGGCCCCGGCCGTGCGCCCGGGTGGCGGCGGCCTCCTCCCGGGCCACCTCGACGCTGAGCCGGGCGGCGAGACGGGGGGCGTCGCCGTCGGTGCCGTCGGCGGGGTCGGACGGGGCCGCGGTGAGCCGGTCCATGACCCGGGCCAGGGTGGCCGGGGTGGGCGCGCTCGCGCGGGCCGGTGCGGGGGCGGCGCCGATGGGCTCGTGGGCGTCGTCCCGCTCGTCCAGGAGCCGGTTCAGCCGGGCGGCCTCCTGCCGCCACTTGCGGTCCACGACCTCCTCCGGATACGCGCCCCAGTCGACCGGGGACCAGTCGGGGCCCGGCTCCGGCGGGCCGCCGTGGAAGAGCCGGGCGGCCAGCAGCGAGGTGGCCTCGTCTATCACGCCGGGCTCCTCCAGCAGGTCGCAGGCCGGGCGCTCGCTCAGCCGGGAGGTGAACCCCTCGGCGAGCCGGTCCCGGCTGGAGAGCTCGGTGAGCGCCGAGACCACGCCCGCGTCCAGCCGGGAGGGCCAGCGGCCCATCCGCCAGGCGGGCAGCGCGACCCGGGTCAGCAGCCGGTCCCAGCCCGCGTAGGCGAGCCCCACCTGCTCCTGGGCGACGATCCGGAGCCCGTAGTCGACCGACTGGGCCCGCTCGGAGGCGGCCGCGGCGACCGCGCGCTCCATCTCGGCCGCGTGGTCCCGGCAGCCGCGCAGCAGCAGCCGGGCCACCCAGCCGACGAAGGCGAAGGCGGGCCGGCGCACCACCGCCACCAGGGCGGGCGCGGGCCCGGACGACGGCTCGCCGCCGCGGGCCGCGACGGCCACGGCGGCGTCAAGACCGCGCACGAAGCGGCGGGCGGAGGCTATGTCGGGGTGGACGGACGGGCCGGTGCCCGCGACCACCGGGGCGAGCAGCGCGCGCAGCTCGGCGACCCGCATCCACCACAGGAACGGCGAGCCGATCACCAGCACCGGCGCCCGCGGGGCCCGCCGCTCGGGGCGGTCCATGCCCCGGTCCGCTCCGGCCGCGGGACCGGGCCCTCCGGCGCCGCGCACCGGGCGGGGTTCCTCGACCGCGAGGGCGCCGCGGTCCCGGCCCTCCCGGCGGTGGGCGTGCGCCGGATGCGTACGGTCCTCCAGCCAGCTGTCGCAGTCGGGGGTGAGCGCTATGGCCGATGGAGCCGGGACCTCCAGGCGCTCGGCCAGATCGCGGACCAACTGGTAGAGGTCGGGCGCGGTCTCCTCGGCGATGGGCACGGTCGGGGTGAGCGCGGGCCTGGCCCGGACGACCACGGCGGCCACGGCCGCCGCCAGCAGCAGGACCACCAGGGCGCCCCCGGTCACCACCCAGCGCAGGGCCGTCCAGCCCTCGTCCTGGGAGCCGCCGATGCTGCCGGTGGCGCTTCCGGCCAGCAGCACGACGGCGGCGGCGGCCGGGAGGAGTGCGACCGCGAGCGCGGTGCTCCGGATGCGCAGTACCGCGAGGGCGCGGGCACGCGCCTCCAGGGCACCTGCTTCGGGACCTGCCACGGTTCTCATCACCCCCTCCTGTCCGGCCGGTGTGTGAACAGCGGACGACGGCGGCGTTGTTTTCTCCCCACCCACTGTCGCACCGGCCGCCCACTCCGCAATGCCGGTGGGCCAGTTGCCGCACCTCGCCTGAGCGGCACACTAGTTGGGGGCCGGGCGCGCGTCAGCAGGATGCGGAACCGCTCACCCAATGGAATGGCCTTGGGTAAAACCGGGAACTTCGCGATGGCGACGCCGGGCCCCGCGTGAACAGGCGGAAGCGGCCTTCCTGACCGTTCACCGGTCCGCTGCGGCCCCCGGTTGAGACACTTCTTACAGCCGTCTCCGGTTCTGGTGGCGAACCCGTCTCTTACGAATCCGCCTCTTAGGACCCCGCCTCGGCGGCCGCCTTCGCCGCGATGTCGGAACGGTGGTGGGAGCCCTCCAGGCCGATCCGGCCCACCGCGCGGTACGCCCGCTCGCGCGCCTTCGCCAGGTCGGAGCCGGTCGCGGTGACGGAGAGCACCCGGCCGCCCGCGCTCACCACCGCACCGGACGCGTCGTCCCGCTTGGTGCCCGCGTGCAGGACGTACGCCTTGGGGCCGTCCTTCTCTGCCACCGCCTCCAGCCCGGTGATCGGGTCGCCGGTGCGGGGGGTGCCCGGGTAGTTGTGCGAGGCGATGACCACGGTCACGGCGGCGCCGTCGCTCCAGCGCAGCGGCGGCTCGGCCTCCAGGCGGCCGGTGGCGGCGGCGAGCAGCACCGCGGCCAGCGGGGTCTTCAGCCGGGCCAGGACCACCTGGGTCTCCGGGTCGCCGAAGCGCGCGTTGAACTCGATCACGCGCACGCCCCGCGAGGTGATCGCCAGGCCCGCGTACAGCAGCCCGGAGAAGGGCGTGCCGCGGCGGCGCAGCTCGTCGACGGTGGGCTGGCAGATCGTGGCCACGACCTCGTCCACCAGGGCGGGGTCCGCCCAGGGCAGCGGGGAGTACGCGCCCATGCCGCCGGTGTTGGGGCCCTCGTCGCCGTCGTGGGCGCGCTTGAAGTCCTGGGCGGGCTGGAGCGGGACCACGGTCTCGCCGTCGGTGATCGCGAAGAGGGAGACCTCCGGGCCGTCCAGGAACTCCTCGATCACCACCCGGCCGCAGGCCAGCGCGTGGGCGCGGGCGGCCTCGACGTCCTCGGTCACCACGACGCCCTTGCCCGCGGCGAGGCCGTCGTCCTTGACGACGTACGGGGGGCCGAAGGCGTCCAGCGCCTCGTCGACCTCGGCGGGGCTGGTGCACACGTAGGCGCGGGCGGTGGGCACGCCCGCCGCCGCCATCACGTCCTTGGCGAACGCCTTGGAGCCCTCCAGCCGCGCGGCCTCCGCGGACGGCCCGAAGGCCGGGATCCCACGCTCGCGCACGGCGTCGGCCACCCCCGCCACCAGGGGGGCCTCCGGCCCCACGACCACCAGGCCGGCCCCCAGGGAGGCGGCGAGGTCGGCGACGGCGGCGCCGTCGAGCGCGTCGACCGCGTGCAGCTCGGCCACCTCGGCGATGCCTGCGTTGCCGGGGGCACAGTGCAGTGCGGTGACGTCGGGGTCGAGGGAGAGAGCGCGGCACAGGGCATGTTCGCGGGCGCCGCCGCCGATGACGAGGACCTTCACGGTAGGCAGCCTATTGCCTGGGGCGGCGGGCGCTGTGCGGTGGGGGCCGCGGCGCGGTCCGAGGGCGCTCCCATGGCGGTTCCAGGGCGGCCCATGGGCGGCTCGGCGCGGTTCGGCCGGGAGCCCCAGACGAACCCGAGGCGAGCCCCGGGCGGGCCCCTCCGCCGTGAGCGGGGGCACTCTTTTGGGTGAGGAGTGGGCGGTCCTATACCCGATGGGGCTGCCCTTACGGGCTGAAATCCGGTGATCGGGTCCGCGTGGCCAGCCGTTCGGCGGTAGGAATGGTGGTCGCGCGCCAGCCGCGCGCAGGAGAAACGCCGCCGCAGAGGGAGTCGCACGGTGAGTCAGCCGGAGATGCAGCCCGAGGGGCTCCCTCGGCAGGAGGGCGCGAGGAAACAGGGTGACCTGCTCGGCCGGCCCTTCCCGCACGGCGACTGGGGGGAGCCCGCGGAGCGGCTCGACGAGCTGTACCAGTGGGTCGAGGAGGGCGCGCTGGAGGTCGCCGGGTGGTACCTCGCCGACCGGGTGTGGAAGCGGCGGGCCGCCCGGGTGCTGCGGGTGGGGGCCGCGGTGGCGGGGGTCGTCGGGGCCGTACTGCCGCTGCTGGACCTGAACGGGACGCTGGACGGGGGCGCCGGGTGGGGCGCGCTGGCGCTGCTGCTGGCGGTCGCGTGCGTCGGCGGCGACCGGTTCTTCGGGCTGACGTCCGGCTGGATGCGGGACATGGCCACGGCGCAGGCGGTGCAGCGGCGGCTGGAGGCGCTGCAGTTCGACTGGGCTTCGGAGAGCGTGCGAGAGGTGCTGGGCCCGACCGAGGGCACCGCGAGCGAGGCCGTGGAGCGGTGTCTGTCGGTGCTGCGGCGGTTCTGCGAGGACGTGTCGGAGCTGGTGCGGGCCGAGACGGCGGGCTGGATGGTGGACTTCGGGTCCGGTTCGGCGCCGCTGGTCACGCAGTCGCTGATGGCCCAGGGCTCCCGTCCCGACAGCGGGAGCCCCGCGAGTCGCCTTCCGCTGCCGCCGGCCCCCGCCCGGCCCAATATGCCGCGGCAGCGTCCTCCCGAGCCGCCCCGCTGACGACGGCCGCGGGGCCGTCGGAAACCCCGCTGACGACGGCCGCGGGGCCCATGGGAGACGACCGTCGGCTCGGCGGCCGCATCGGCGGTCAGCTGAAGACGATCATCGAGCCCTGGCCGAGGCTGCGCGTCGCCGCCGCGTGCAGGCCCAGCCACACATGGCGCTCCCGCGCGAAGGGGCTGTCCTCGTACGGGACCGACGCCGCCGGCTCCTCCAGGCTCGTGGGGCGGGCCGGGGGCGCGGGGGCGGCCGGGGGGTTGGACGGGTCGATGCCGAGCGCCGGGGCGACCGACTCCAGCTCGCGCAGCAGTCCATGGCTGGAGCCCAACGGGCCGCCGCCCTCGAGGAGTTCGTCGTTGGACAGCGGGCTCTGGAAGTCGACGGGGACGTACGCGCCCGCGTGGTCGTAGTGCCACACCAGATGCGACTGCTGGGCCGTGGGCTCGAACATCTCCAGCAACTGCTCGTAGTCCCCGCCGAGTTCGTCCACCGGCGTCACCGCGAGTCCGCACAGCTGGAGCAGATAGGCGCGGCGGAGGAAGTGCAGCGCGTCGTAGTCGAAACCGGCCACCGGGGCGACATCCCCGGAAAGGCCCGGCATATAGCTGAAGACGGGCACGGGCGGCAGACCGGCATCACCGAGCGCCTTGTCGTACGCGGCGATCTCTTCGGCGAAGGGGTTGTCGGGGCTGTGGCACAGCACATCGACGAGGGGGACCAGCCAGAGGTCACATGCCACGCGATCTCACTCTCGTATCCGTACGGTCGATGGTCGGCCCAGCGTAATGCCCCACGTACGCGGCGCGAAGAGTGCGGGGCGTCAGCCGTGGCGGGCCGGGGCCCATGGATCGGGTGGAGTTCGCGAAGAGTTCAGAAGGGGATCAGGGGGAGTTGACTTCCGGCGCGGCCCCCGTCCGGTTCCGCGAGCGCGTCTCCTCCTCCGCCGCCAACCGCTCGATCAGCGCACGGAAATGCGCGTTGTACGCCGCTATGAGCCGCTCCGAATCATGGGGATCCCCACGGGTGACCGCCGCCGTGAGCTCGCAGTGCCCCGTCCACAGCAGACCCCGCAGATCGGGTACGCGGCGCAGGTACGGCACCGTGAACACCCAGGTCTGCACCCGCAGCCGCTGGAGGAAGTCCGACACGTACGGATTGCCGACCAGCCCGCAGATCTCCCGCCAGAAGCGCAGGTCGTAGCCGATGAGGATGTCCAGGTCGCCGGATCGGGCGGCCCGTTCGGCCTCCTCGGCCCGCCGCCGCACCGAGGCCAGCGCCTGCGGGGTCATGGAGTTCAGCGTCTGCTCGACGTAGTGCCGGAAGACGCCCTCCACCACCATCGTGCGGGCGTCCACCATGTGCCGGAAGTCGTCGATGGTGAACTCGTGGACCTTGAAGCCCCGGTGCTCCTCGACATCGAGCAGCCCCTGGGAGCACAGGTCCAGCAGCGCCTCCCGGACGGGGGTCGCGGAGACGCCGTACTGCTGGGCGATCTCCTTGACGGTGAACTGGCGCCCCGCAGGGAGCCTGCCCGCGAGCACCTCGTCACAGAGCGCGTCGGCGATCTGCTGCCGCAGGGTGTTCCGCTTGACCGGGCTGGTGCCGGGCACGGGCATCGAGGACCGTCTCCTTCCACGGCCGTCGGTGTAAGAAAGCGGACGGCCCTCGCATCACGATATGCGAGGGCCGTTGCGCGGAACACGCAGAGTGCGGCGGTGGTCTACACCGGGCAGCCGTCGGGCAGTCGTCGGGCCGCGGTCGGGCGGCGGCCACGGGGCAAACGGGCGGCGCCGGGAAGGCCGGTGCCGGCGGCCGCTACGAGGTGTGCGCGTCGGCCGCGTTCAGCGCCTCGTCCAGGATCGCGAGCCCCTCCTTGGCCTCGGCCTCGGTGACGGTGCACGGCGGCACGACATGGGTGCGGTTCATGTTCACGAAGGGCCACAGACCGCCGCGCTTGCAGGCCGCCGCGAAGTCGGCCATCGGCTGGTTGTCCGCTCCGCTCGCGTTGTACGGCACGAGCGGTTCGCGGGTCTCCTGGTCCTTGACGAGGTCCAGCGCCCAGAAGACGCCGAGGCCGCGCACCTCGCCGACCGAGGGGTGGCGCTCGGCGATCTCCCGCAGCCCGGGGCCGAGCACGTTCTCCCCGATCGCGGCGGCGTTCTCCACGATCCCCTCCTCCGCCATCGCGTTGATCGTCGCGACGGCCGAGGCGCAGGCCAGCGGGTGGCCGGAGTAGGTGAGCCCGCCCGGGTAGGGGCGCTGGTCGAAGGTCGCGGCGATCTCGGCGGAGATCGCGACGCCGCCGAGCGGCACATAGCCGGAGTTGACGCCCTTGGCGAAGGTCAGCAGGTCCGGGGTGACGCCGAAGTGGTCGGCCGCGAACCAGTGGCCGGTGCGGCCGAAGCCCGCCATGACCTCGTCCAGGATGAACACGATGCCGTAGCGGTCGCAGATCTCCCGGACCCCGGCCAGATAGCCGGGCGGCGGGACCATGATCCCGGCGGTGCCGGGGATGGTCTCCAGAATGATCGCGGCGATGGTCTGCGGGCCCTCGAAGGCGATGGTGTCCTCGAGGTGGCGCAGCGCGCGCTCGCACTCCTGCCGCTCGCTGTCGGCGTGGAAGGGCGAGCGGTAGAGGAACGGCGCCCAGAAGTGCACCACACCCGCCGAGGCGGTGTCGGAGGGCCAGCGGCGGGGGTCGCCGGTGAGGTTGATCGCGGCGGCGGTGGCGCCGTGGTACGAGCGGTAGGCGGAGAGCACCTTGGGGCGGCCGGTGTGCAGCCGGGCCATGCGGACCGCGTTCTCCACCGCCTCGGCGCCGCCGTTGGTGAAGAAGATCTTGTCGAGGTCGCCGGGGGTGCGCTCGGCCACCAGCCGCGCCGCCTCGGACCGCACGTCCACGGCGAAGCCGGGCGCGATGGTGCACAGCTTCGCGGCCTGCTCCTGGATCGCGGCCACGACCTTGGGGTGCTGGTGGCCGATGTTGGTGTTCACCAGCTGGCAGGAGAAGTCGAGGTAGCGGTTGCCGTCGTAGTCCCAGAAGTACGAGCCTTCGGCGCCCGCGACGGCGAGGGGGTCGATCAGGCCCTGCGCGGACCAGGAGTGGAAGACATGCGCACGGTCGGCGGCCTTGACGGCGGCGCCGGCCGCGTGGTCGGGGCTGGGCTGAACGGACACGTTCGTACCTCGCATCGCTCGCGGGTCGGGGCGGCACCAGCGTACGGACCCCGGCCCCGCGCCCGGCACCGACAGCCTGTCCGGGTTTCGGGTCGTACGCCGACATCCTGCCGGGCGGTGGTGGTCCGGTGGCCGTCGCCGGTGAGCGGGTCGGCGGGTGTCCGGATTTCGCTCCCGGCGGTCCCCTCCGGATCTCGCGGGATCCCGTTCTCCGGCTCGGGAGTGACACAGGACGGATACGGAACCGATAACGGATCGTCCGCGTCGTCCACTTCGCTCTCAGCCGCCCTTATTCTCTCCGGGGGGCTGATCAGGGGGATTCACGGGGAAGGGACGATCGACGCATGGAAGACCTGGGGGCCGAGGACCCTCGCTGGATCGGTGACTACCGGCTGCTCCGGCGCCTTGGCGCGGGTGGCATGGGCCGGGTGTTCCTGGCTCATTCGTCACGCGGCCGCACGGTGGCGGTGAAGCTCGTCCAGACCGAGCTCGCCCAACAGGCCGAATTCCGGCGGCGGTTCAAACAGGAAGTGCGCGCCGCGCAGCGGGTCGGGGGCACCTGGACCGCGCCGGTCCTGGACGCCGACACCGAGGCCGCCACCCCATGGGTCGCCACCGGCTACATCGCCGGTCCCTCCCTGCACGCGATCGTCGCCGAGTCGGGGCTGCTGCCCGAGCGGACCGTCCGCATCCTGGCCAACGGCCTGACGCAGGCGCTCCGCGACATCCACGACGCCGGTCTCGTCCACCGCGACCTCAAACCGTCCAACGTCCTGATCACCATCGACGGTCCGCGCGTCATCGACTTCGGTATCGCGCGGGCGCTGGAGACCGTCACCGACGGCATCCTCACGCGCAGCGGCGCCGTCGTCGGGTCGCCCGGCTTCATGTCGCCCGAGCAGGTGCGCGGCGAGCGGGTCACCCCGGCCAGCGACGTCTTCTGCCTCGGCTCGGTGCTCGCCTACGCGGCGACCGGCCGTCAGCCCTTCGGCACGGCCGACAGCGGGGTGCACGCGGTGATGTACCGCATCGCCCAGGAGGAGCCGGACCTGGACGGGCTGCCCGAGGGGCTGCGGGACCTCGTCACCGACTGCCTGAAGAAGGCCCCGGACGACCGGCCCTCGCTGGATGCGCTGCTGGAACGTACGGCCGGGGCGGACGACGACGGCGAACCGTGGCTGCCGGGCACGCTCGTCGCCCAGCTCGGGCGGCACGCGGTGCGGTTGCTGGAGGTGGAGACGCCCGCCGGGCCGGGGGTGCCCGCGCGGCCCGCCGTACCGCCGGTGGCCGGGGCAACGGGCCCCTCCGTACCGCCGGTGGCCGGGGCAACGGGCCCCGCCGTCCCGCCGCCGCCCTCCGCGCCGCCGTCGGCCACGTCGTACCCCCTGGCCCCGGCGGAACCCCCCACACCCCCGCCACCGACCACCCCGCCCCGCCCCTCGGCGGCCCCGCTCCCCCCGGCTCCGTCCACTCCGCCCTCGGCGGGTGCGGCGCAGGGCGGCCCGGCCCAGCCCGGCGGGCACCCGGCCGCACCGCAGGCGCAGGCGGGCGAGGACCAGGGCAACCCTGACCCAGCCGCCGGGCCACAGGCAGACACGCCATCGGCCGCCCCACACCGGCCCGCCGACCCGCCGGGCGCCCCGCAGGCGACAGCGGGCCACAGCGCACCCGGAAGCGCCACCCCGCCGCAGGCCGGGGCGGCGGGAGGCCCCGCCGCCGCGCCCAACGCACCGGGCGGTGCCACCCCCGGCGGACCGTCCGCCGCGCCTCAGGCAGGTGCGCCGCAGGCGCCCGGCAGCGCCGCACCCGGCCACGGCGCCCCACACTCCGCCCCACCCGCAACACCCGGCGGGCCCTCCGCCGCGCCCCAAGCAGCCGCAGGGCAGGCCGGGCCGGGCCATGGCTCCCCGCACGCGGGCGCACCGGGCCACAGCGCACCCGGAAATGCCACCCCGCCGCAAGCAGGGACAGCCGGACCCGCCGCCGCGCCCAACGCACCCCGCCACGGCACCCCGCACGCCGCCGCGCCCGGAACACCCGGCGGACCCTCCGCCGGGCCGCACGCGGGCACGCCGCACGCGGGCGCGCCCGGCCACGGC